>JBGSLY010000477.1:0-2184 GCA_041740435.1 Parasphingorhabdus sp. | reverse complement strand
CGACAACGCCTATGTGCAGCAAGACAAAGTGGCGGTGTCGAGCGAGATTAACGGTCCGATAGCGGAGGTTTTTGTCCGTGATGGGCAGATGGTCAAGGCAGGAGACCTGCTATTCCGGATTGATCCTGCACCTTACGCGCTCTCGCTTCGCCAAGCGCAGGCCAGCATCGCCGACGCGCAGGTGGCGGTGCAAACTATGGCCAGTGAATATGCCGGATCGTCGGTTGATATTTCCCTGGCCCGCGAAGATATTGCCTTTGCTCAAGCCAAGTTTGCCCGTCAACAGGCCTTGATGGACAAAGGCTTTACAACCCGAGCGGACTATGATGCGGCGCGGCATGCGGTGACACAGGCACAGGAAGCATTGAAAACTGCTCAGGCCGATGCCGCGATGGCGCGGACAAAACTGGCCACACCCGCAGCCTCGATGGGCAAGAACCCCGCCATTGCCGCCGCGGAGGTGCAGCGTGATCTGGCCAATCTCAATCTGCGCCGGACCGAAATCCGCGCGCCGATTGGCGGTCGTGTAGCGCAGGTGGAACGGCTACTGCCCGGACAAATGATGGTTTCTGGCCTGCCCGCCGTCACGATTGTTGCCAGCGACAAAAGCTGGATCGAGGCGAACTTTAAAGAAACCGATCTCGACCGCATGCGCGTGGGGCAGCGGGCAAGCCTGACGTTCCCGGCCTATCCGGGTTTAGAACTGACCGGATTTGTGGCCTCAATCGGGGCGGGAACCGGATCGGAGTTTTCGGTGCTGCCTGCCCAGAACGCATCGGGCAATTGGGTGAAGGTGACACAGCGGGTTCCGGTGCGCATCGAAATCCGCGATAAACCCGGCCGTGCCCTAATCGCCGGCATGTCCGCCGATGTGACGGTGGACGTGTCCAGCAAGACCAACTGACGATGGCCAGCGTCGCCATAACCAGCCCGCCGCTGGTCATCATGTCGCCGCGACGCCGGTTGATCCTCATTCTCGCGGTCATGTCCGCGATGATCATGCAGATCCTCGACACAACCATTGCCACCGTTGCGCTTCCGCACATGCAGACCAGTCTTGGCGCGACGATGGACAGCGTGAATTGGGTCCTGACAAGCTATGTCATCGCCTCTGCAATCGCGATCCCGGTTACCGGATGGCTGTCCGACCAGTTCGGATCGCGCCAACTGTTCTTGTGGTCGGTCGCGGGATTTATCATCACCTCCATGGCGTGCGGCGCGGCCACCAGTCTGGAGCAAATGGTGGTGTTCCGGTTTTTACAAGGGGTTTCCGCCGCGTTTATCGGTCCGCTATCGCAGGCCGTGATGCTGGATATCAGCCCGAAGGAAGAGCACGGACAAGCCATGGCCATCTGGGGCATGGGGGTGATGGTCGGGCCGATTATGGGGCCCATATTGGGCGGCTGGCTGACCGAGAGCTATAACTGGCGCTGGGTTTTTTACGTCAATCTGCCAGTCGGTATCGTGACTCTGGCCTTGCTTTGGGTATTATTGCCAGATCAGCCGCTGCGAAAGCGGCGCTTCGACCTGTTTGGATTTGCGATGTTGGCGGTCGGTTTGGCTGCATTGCAATTGATGTTCGACCGCGGCGCGCATGAGGACTGGTTCAACTCCGCGGAGATTGTTCTAGAGCTTGCGCTGGCCATATGCTGTTTTTGGATATTCTGTATCCATATGGCGACGACCAAGAACCCCATGTTCGAACGTCGCCTTTTCACCGACCGCAATTTTCCGACCGCGCTGATTTTCATGATCGTCCTGGGCGTCGTGATGTTCGCCAGCATGGCGCTCTTGCCGCCGATGCTTCAGCGTCTGTTCGGTTATCCGGTGATCGACACCGGCATCATATTGGCTCTGCGCGGTGTCGGCATCTTGATCAGCATGGGGATTGCCGGGCGTCTGCTGGGTGTTGTTGATGCGCGTTGGATGGTCAGTGTCGGCCTGATGATCACCGTGTATTCGCTATGGCAGATGTCGCACTTTTCGCTCGATATGGGCATGGAGCCGATTTTGATCAGCGGTCTTATTCAGGGGCTAGGCATGGGCTTGGTCTTCATCCCGCTCAACACTATGGCCTTTGCCACACTGCCGCCGCATTTGCGGACCGACGGTGCCAGCCTGCTCAATCTGTTTCGCAGCATCGGCGCCTCGTTTGGCATTTCCATCGTCTCCACCCTGCTCGGC
>JBGSLY010000476.1:0-3320 GCA_041740435.1 Parasphingorhabdus sp. | reverse complement strand
GCCGCTGAAGAGGAAACGGAAAGCGCAGGCCGCGATCTTATGGTTCGGCCCGACGGCGACAAGGGCCATTCGCTCGCCGAACGCCTGTCCATTTTGTACCACCGGATGACATGGCGTATGCCACTGCACCGGTTGCGGATTACTGGCAAAATGCCGCTGCGACTGCTCGGTGCTCCCGTCGACCCGATGCCGGGCAACCGGACCCAGGGCATGGCGATCCGGGCCGGGCATTTTCTGCACCGGGGCGTGCAACTGGATCTTTCGAATATCGATTTCGCCAATCTCACCGTACCGCCCGCCTTTGCCGATTATTTGCACCAGTTCGGTTGGTTGCGCGATCTGGAGGCCGCAGCGACGCGAGACCAAGCGGTGCCTATCGCCGAATCTCTGGTCTGTCGCTGGCTCGATGCCCATGGCGAAGCCATTCGCGATCCGGCATGGTTACCCGAACATTGCGGTTGGCGGATGCTGAATTGGGCCGCGCATTCACCGATCATTTTGTCTTCGTCCGATCCCGTCTATCGTTCGCGCATATTAAGCCATTTTGCCCGTAACGCCCGGCATCTCGACCGCACCGCCGACAAGGCCAGTTCCGCCAAGGGCCGATTGGTCGCCTGGTCCGGGGTAGTGGCGGCATCGATGCTGCTACCCGAAGGCCGATCCCGGCGGATTGTGGGCGAGGCTGGGTTGGAAAAATCACTGCTCGAATTTTTCTTCGAAGATGGCGGCTCGGTATCGCGATCCCCCGATGCGCAGATAGAAGCGATAATTCTTTTGTCGATGCTGGCCGGGGTCTATGCGGCGGCAGAAGAAAGCGCTCCATCCGCGCTGATAACGGCCTTGTCCACAGCTGTGCCGCCACTCACCGGTCTCACGCATTATGACGGTAGTCTGGGCAATTGGCAGGGCTCGGGCGCGATAGCGGGGGAGTATATCGCGCAAGTCATCGAAACAAGCGGCGTGCGGGCCCGCCCGCTGCGTCAACCGCGCGGTTGGGGGTATCAGCGCGTGGCATCGGGTCAATCGGTGCTGATCGTCGATGCCGCCCCGCCGCCGATTTCGCGGATGACCAGTGCCGGATGCGCCTCGACTCTGGCCTTTGAACTGTCGCACGGTCCGCACAGGATTATTGTCAATTGCGGCGGCGCGGCAATGGTCGGCGCGACGATTCCTGCCGACCTTGCGCGCGGGCTGCGGACCACGGCGGCGCACAGCACTTTGTGCCTTGATGACCGCAACAGCACCTCAATCCTCGCCAACGGCAATCTGGGACGCGGGGTCAATCAAGTGGAAATGATCCGGCGCGAGATAGAGAACGCGACCCGGCTGGAAATCAGCCATGACGGCTATGCCCGCCGCTATGGCCTGATCCACAAGCGCCTGCTGATGCTGCGCACCGATGGCCTGGAGTTGCGCGGGGAAGATATGCTGCTGCCCGAGGAAGGCCGCCGCCGCAACCGCAAGCTGAGTGTCGAATTTTGTTTGCGCTTTCATTTGTCGCCCGATGCTCGCGCTGAACTGGTCAGCGAAGGGCGCGGCGTGGTGTTGCGCATGCCGGACAACAGCATGTGGCAGTTTCGCTCGACCGGCGCTGTTATAACTTTAGAAGACAGCGTTTGGATTGACGGCGAGGGCCGACCGCATCCGACGCAGCAAATGGCAATTACCGACCGGGTGGGATCGGGTGGCGGGTCCACCGGATGGCTGCTCAAGAAAATGGGATAGAAATGACAAACATAGCCATAAAACGCGCCCTGCTGAGCGTGTCAGACAAAACCGGCCTTGCCGAATTGGGACAGATTTTGGCCGCGCATGGGGTGGAGCTGGTATCGACAGGCGGGACCGCAAAGGCATTGCGTGAGGCAGGGCTAACCGTTGCCGATATATCCGAACTGACGGGTTTTCCCGAAATGATGGACGGCCGGGTCAAGACACTACACCCCAAGGTGCACGGCGGGTTGCTGGCGCGCCGCGATCTGGATGACCATGTCGCATCGATGGTCGAGCACGGCATCGGCGCTATCGATCTGGTGGTGGTCAACCTCTACCCCTTCGCTCAAACGGTTGCGCGCGGCGCATCACGAGAAGATATTATCGAGAATATTGACATCGGCGGCCCGTCAATGGTCCGCTCGGCGGCAAAGAACCATGACTTTGTCGCTATCGTCACCGATCCTTCGGATTATTCGGCCCTGACCGAACAGCTGACAGCGGAAAATGGCACAACCACTTTGGATTTCCGCAAGAAATTGGCCGCCAAGGCCTTTGCCGCAACCGCCAGCTATGACGGGATGATCGCGCAATGGTTCGGCTTTGCCGATCAGCAACAGACGTTTCCCGACACTCTGCCTCTTACCATGTCCAAGGCGCAGGAGCTGCGGTACGGCGAGAATCCGCATCAAAAGGCGGCGCTCTATTTGCCGCACGGCCCTTCGGCCAATGGCATTGCCCAAGCGGTTCAGGTGCAGGGCAAGGAACTCAGTTACAACAATTACAACGATGCCGATGCAGCGCTGGAGCTGGTCGCTGAGTTTCGCGACGGCCCACCAACTGTGGTCATCGTCAAGCACGCCAATCCTTGCGGCGTCGCTAGCGCCGAAACGCTGGTCGAGGCCTATCAAGCGGCTTTGGCGTGCGACAGCGTGTCGGCCTTTGGCGGCATTATCGCCGTCAATTGTCCTTTGGACGGCGCAGCGGCAGAAGCCATGACCGGTATCTTCACCGAGGTCGTGATTGCACCAGAAGCCGATGCTGATGCGCGGGCGATTTTTGCAAAGAAAAAGAACCTGCGTCTGCTGATTTGCGGCGCCCTGCCCGATCCGGCGCGCGGCGGGATGACCGCCAAGACCATCGCGGGCGGCTGGCTGCTGCAGAGCCGCGATAACGGACGCGTGACACGTGATATGCTGACCTGCGTCACCAAACGCCAGCCGACCGAACAGGAACTCGCCGATTGCCTGTTTGCCTGGACAGTGGCCAAGCATGTCAAGTCCAACGCGATTGTTTATGCCAAGGACAATGCCACGGCAGGTGTCGGTGCAGGACAAATGAACCGGCTCGAATCGGCGCGGATCGCGGCTTGGAAAGCGCGCGACGCCGCCGAAAAGGCGGGTTGGGCGCAAAGCCGGACTATTGGCTCTGCCGTTGCGTCTGATGCCTTTTTCCCTTTCGCTGACGGCCTGATGGCAGCGGTCGAAGCGGGCGCGACCGCGGTTATCCAGCCGGGCGGTTCCATCCGCGACGACGAGGTTATTGCCGCCGCCGACGAAGCGAACCTCGCCATGCTGTTCACCGGGATGCGTCATTTCCGGCATTGAGGT
>JBGSLY010000475.1:0-3022 GCA_041740435.1 Parasphingorhabdus sp. | reverse complement strand
CGGCGTGCATGCGGTGCGCGCCGGACCGGTGCTGGCCGATAATTTGCGCCGCGCTGTTTCCGGACGGGATGCCAGACCCTATCGCCCACGCCGCCATGTGCTCTATCTGCTGTCCACCGCCGATGAGCGCGCCATACTGTCCTGGGGACCGCTGACGACCTATGGTCGGTGGGTGTGGCGGCTGAAAAGCTGGATCGATCAGCGGTTTGTGCGCCGATTTTCGCCCGAAGCGCCAACAAAGCCTGTAACAAGGATGGACGAAGCCCCGAATAACAGGGCATAGGAAGCGCGGGTCTTCCACGGGGGCATGATGTACAAAAAACTGGCGATAGGCGCGGCCTTGGCGATGGCCATCTGGGCGTTTTTCCATTTTGGGTTAGGCGCTTATCTCACACTGGAGGGGTTGAAGAGCCAGCAGGCGGCCTTTGCCGCGCAATATGCGGCCAATCCGGTGATGATCATCGGGGCGTTTTTTCTGGTCTATGTTGCGGTGACGGCGGCGTCCTTGCCGGGCGCGGCGATCATGACGCTGGCGGCGGGGGCGTTGTTCGGGCTGGTGACGGGCACGGTGATTGTGTCCTTTGCCTCGTCGATCGGTGCAACGCTGGCGTTTCTGGCCTCGCGGCATTTGTTTCGCGACTGGGTGCAGTCGCGCTTCGGCGACCGGCTGAGCGCGCTCAATGCCGGGGTGGAGAAGAACGGCGCGTTTTACCTGTTTTCGCTGCGTCTGGTGCCGCTGTTTCCGTTTTTCATCGTCAACCTGCTGATGGGCCTGACCCCAATCCGGACCTGGACCTATTATTGGGTCAGCCAGATTGGGATGTTTCTGGGCACGATTGTCTATGTCAACGCGGGCACGCAATTGGCGCAGATCAACGCGCTGTCAGACGTAGCGTCTCCCGCGCTGCTGGCGAGCTTTGCTGCGTTGGGCCTCGCGCCGTGGCTGGGCAAAGCGATTATGGGGATGTTGCAACGCCGCCGCGTCTATGCGCGCTGGACTCGCCCAAAGCGTTTCGACCGCAATCTTATCGTGATTGGCGCGGGATCGGCGGGGCTGGTCTCGGCCTATCTCGCCGCCACGGTGAAGGCCAAGGTGACCTTGGTCGAGGCCGGAAAAATGGGCGGTGACTGTCTCAATTACGGCTGCGTCCCCAGCAAGGCGCTGATAAAAAGTGCCAAAGTAGCCGCGCATATCCGGCACGCGGATCGATACGGTTTGAAACCCAGTACACCGGAATTCGACTTCAAAGCGGTGATGCAGCGGGTGGCGGATATTGTCACCGCCATCGAACCGCACGACATCGTGGAGCGGTTCACCGGCCTTGGCGTTGATGTGGCGCAAGGCTATGCGAAGCTGATCGACCCGTGGACAGTGGAGATCGCGGGCCATGATGGCACAACCAAGCGCCTGACCAGCCGCGCCATCGTCATCGCCGCCGGGGCCGCGCCCTTTGTCCCCGAACTGCCGGGGTTAGAAAATTCCGGCTATGTGACCAGCGATACCTTGTGGGAGAGATTCTCCGAACTGGAGACCATGCCGAAAAGGATCATCGTCATGGGCGGCGGACCAATCGGATGCGAACTGTCGCAGGCCTTTGCGCGTTTGGGGGCAGAGGTCACGCAGATCGAACGGGGTGAGCGGCTGCTGGTCCGGGAGGATGACGACGCCGCCGCGCTAGCGTTGCAATCGCAATTGCACGCGGGCGTGAAAGTGTTGACCCGGCATGCAGCGGTGCGATGTGAAACCGTCGCTGGCCAGCGTCAGCTGATGGTGCAATCGCCGGACGGGGAAATCGCCCTGCCCTATGACGCATTGATCGTTGCGGTGGGGCGCAAGGCGCGGCTGACCGGCTATGGACTGGAGGAACTCGGCATCGACACCAACCAGACGGTGGTGACCGATGACTATCTCGCGACGCTCTATCCCAATATTTATGCGGCGGGCGACGTGGCCGGACCGTATCAATTTACCCATGTCGCATCGCATCAGGCCTGGTTCGCCAGCGTCAATGCGCTGTTCGGCCAATTCAAACGCTTCAAAGCCGATTACCGCGTCATCCCGCGCACGACCTTTCTTGATCCGGAAATTTCGGTGGTAGGACTGAATGAACAGGAAGCGAAGGCGCAGAATATCGCCTATGAAACCACCGTCTATCCGCTCGACGACCTTGACCGCGCGATTGCCGAGAGCGAGACGCACGGCTTCGTCAAGGTGCTGACCAAGCCGGGCAAGGACACGATCCTGGGCGTGACGATTGTCGGCAGCCATGCCGGGGAACTGCTCGCCGAATATGTACTGGCGATGAAGCACGGCCTTGGCCTCAACAAGATCTTGGCGACGATCCACGCCTATCCGACCCTAGCCGAGGCTAATAAATTTGCCGCCGGGGAGTGGAAAAAGGCGCACGCACCGCAAGGTCTGCTGAGGCTCGTCGGGCGGTATTTCGACTGGCGCAGAGGATAGAATGACCGCTGTACTGGCTCAGATGCAGGGATTGATCGGGCTGAGCGCGTTGGTGTTGCTCGCCTATTTGTTGTCCGAAGATCGTGGGAAGCGACCGACTTTGCTGTGGATTGGCGGAGCGTTGCTGCTCCAGATTGCCTTGGCGCTGGCGGTCACGCGGATTCCGCTGATCTGGCAGATCGTTGGCTATGCCAATGACGCGGTGGCGGCGATTGAACAGGCCACTTTGGTCGGATCGAGCTATATGTTCGGCTATACCGGCGGCGCGCCGATCCCGTTCGTGCTGAAGGACGGGGCGGATGCGCCGGTGGTTATCGCGTTCCAGATCCTGCCGCTGATCATCACCTTTTCCGCCCTGTCCGCGCTGCTGTGGCATTGGGGCATTTTGCGGGCGATGGTGCGCGGATTGTCCTGGGCTTTGCGTAAGTCTTTGGGGGTCAGCGGGGTGGTCGGTCTGGGCGGCGGCGCGACCATGTTTTTGGGCGTCGTGGAATCGCCGCTGGTGCTGCGCGCATGGTTCGACCGGATGTCACGCGCAGAACTGTTCATGATCATGGT
>JBGSLY010000474.1:0-1910 GCA_041740435.1 Parasphingorhabdus sp. | reverse complement strand
TTCGCCTCGCCAGCAGCAATGCGCGTTTCGGTTTCGTCTTTGCCCGGCGCGGGATTGTGCCAGAGGCCGCGTCGAGCTGGTTCCTGCCGCGTCTGGTCGGACCGCAACAGGCATTGGAATGGTGCTTTACCGGACGGGTGTTTGACGCCGAAGAAGCCTTGCGCGGCGGACTGATCCGTTCAATCCATGCGCCCGAGGACCTGATGCCCGCCGCCATCGCCTTGGCGCGCGAGATTGCCGACAATACCGCGCCAGTGTCGATTGCCCTGACCCGCCATATGCTGTGGCGCAACGCGGCGCAGGACCATCCGATGGCCGCACACAAGATCGACAGCCGCGCCATTTACACACGGGCCAGAACCAAGGATGCCGCCGAGGGAATCGCCAGCTTCCTAGAAAAGCGCAAAGCGGCCTATCCCGACAAAGTTTCTTCGGATATGCCCGATTTCTTTCCGTGGTGGGACGATCCGGAATATAGTTGAACAGTGCGTAAGGGGTATCGATGGGCAAAGTGGAGAAAATAAGCGAAAAAGCGCCAGAAAAGCAGGCGGAAAAACCGGCTGAAAAACCCGCTGAAAAACCAGATGCAGAGGGCGCACGCAAAATCCTGATCGAAACCGCCAGCCAGATTATGCGCGAAGGCGATACCGTCGATATTTCGTTCAGCGACCTGTCGCACCGCTCTGGCCTCAACAGCGCGCTGGTCAAATATTATTTCGGTAACAAGGACGGGCTGCTGCTCGCCGTGCTCGACCGTGATATGCGGTTGATTGTCGAAGATGTGAAGCTGCTGGTCGCCAAGACGATGCCGGCCGAGGACAAGCTGCGCCTGCATATCGGGGCGGTGGTCGATACCTATGCCCGCTTCCCCTATCTCAACCGGCTTTTGATGCGGATGATCCGCGATCTGCCGCCGAAGGACGCGCGCCATATCGCCGACACCTATCTAAAACCGCTGTCCGACGCCTATGCCGAGTTTATCAAGCAAGGCGTCGATACCGGGGTGTTCAAGCCGGTAGAGCCGGGGTTTTTCTATTTCACCGTCACCGGCGCCGCCGACCGGTTCTTCACCGGAAATCTGGTGTGGAAATATTGTTATGACAGCGCCGGTTTTGATGCCAAAGTCCGCGAAGCCTATAAGCAGCATACCGTGGATCTGATCATGGCGGGGATTTTGAAAAGCTGACGCTCCAGCATTTGGGGCGGCAAAGGGGGAGTTTGGACGATGATTAAACTGGTCTATTGTATCGTCCGGCGCAGCGATATGAGCGCGGAAGAATTCCACCGGACCTGGCTGATCGACCACGGCCCGCTGGTCAAATCCTTTGCCGAGGCGCTGCACGCGGAGCGCTATGTGCAGAGCCATACCGCGCACGATGATGTAAACGCGCTGTTCCAGTCGTCGCGCGGCGGGATGCAGCCGGCTTATGACGGCATCACCGAATTGTGGTGGAAATCGCGTGACGCCCTTGAAGCCGCGCTGTCGAGCGAGGCGGGCCGCGCCGCCTCTGCCGCGCTGGAAGCAGACGAGGCACGCTTTATCGACTTTGCCAAATCGCGTATCTTCATGACCGAAGAGCATGAGATTTTTTGATCACCTTCCTGTTTTGTGATTCTCTCGCTCCGCCATGGTGAAATAGCGCTGGATGTCCTGCCCTCGATGGGCGGCGGCATCACCCGCTTTCATTGGCGCGGCATTCCCATATTTCGCGACGCAGTGGCGCTGGATAGCCCGCTCGGGCTGTCGAGCTTTGTCCTGCTGCCCTTTTCCAACCGCATCGCCGGGGGCCGCTTTGTCCATACGGGCCGCGAAGTCCTGTTGCCGCCCAATTTCCCCGCCGCCTCTGCGCTGCACCCCATCCACGGCTTTGGCTGGACCGCGCCGTGGCAGGTCACCGCGCAGGACGGCG
>JBGSLY010000473.1:0-1703 GCA_041740435.1 Parasphingorhabdus sp. | reverse complement strand
TGCGGCGGTGATCGTCGACATGCCCTTTGGTTCTTACGAGGCCTCACCCGAACAGGCGTTTACCAACGCATCGCGATTGCTGAAAGACACCGGCGCGGCAGGGATCAAAGTAGAGGGCGGCAAGGTGCTGGCCCCGACGGTCGAATTTCTAACCTCTCGCGGGATACCGGTGATGGCGCATGTCGGACTGACCCCGCAAGCGGTCAATATATTGGGCGGCTATGGCGTGCGCGGCAAGAGTGCTGAGGAAGCGCGGGCGATTGTCGAGGATGCCGATGCGATGGCCGCTGCCGGTGCCTTTGCGATGGTGATCGAAGGGGTGCTGGAAGACATTGCAATCGAAATTACCAACCGGGTCCCCTGCCCCACCATCGGCATCGGCGCGTCGGCGCTGTGCGATGGGCAGGTGCTGGTCACGGAAGACATGCTGGGCCTGTTTGAACGCGTCCCGCGCTTTGTGAAGAAATTCGGCGCTATGGCAGAAACAGTGGAGGACGCCGTGCAGCACTATGCCGAGGACGTGCGCAATCGCTCTTTCCCTGGCCCTGACCAGACCTATCAACCGAAAAAGTGACCTCTGCCCCGGCGGCGTGACAGGATTAGGTTGAAACTTCGGCCTTTCCCCCGCTAAAGGAAGCGCGCTTGTCATATCCGATAGGGATAGTCACGAAAAGGAGGCCGGATTGGCCAAAGCACCGGACAATAATACCCCAGAAGGCCCCAGCAAAAGCGAGGAAGTTTTCCTGCGCGAAGTCGACGATGCCGTGCGCGAAGCCAATTTGCAGGATTTCGTGCAGCGCTATGGCATAGCCATTGGCGCGGTGGTGTTGGTCGCTTTACTGGCGCTCGCCGGATGGCTGTTTTATGATTATCGTCAGGATCAGTCTGCCGGCGTACGCAGCGAGGAATATATCGCCGCCATCGACAATCTAAAGGCTGGCAATGTCGATGCCGCAGAAAAGGAGCTGGATCCGCTGACCAGTGCAGACGAAGATGGGTACCGCGCAGCGGCTTTGTTGCTAAAAGCAGCGATAGCGTCGGAAAAATCCGATGCGGCGTCGGCAGGCAAAGCCTATCAACAGGTGCTCGATGACGCCGATCTGCCGCAACCGTTCCGCGATCTCGCGCTGGTGCGCAAAACCGCGTTGGAATATGATACGCTGAAGCCTGATGTCATCGTGTCCCGACTCAAGCCGCTGGCCGTCCCCGACAATCCATGGTTCGCCAGCGCGGGCGAAATGGTCGCCATTGCCTATATCAACATGGGCAAAAAAGATCTGGCCGGACCGCTGTTCGCCCAGTTGGGTAAGGACGAAAACGTGCCGCCCACCGTGCGTTCACGCGCGGTACAGATGGCGGGCGTGATGGGAATCGATGCGGTCGCAGAACAAAAAACCGATGCCGAAGGTGCCGCCCAAGGCGCGACGGCCGGAGAGGAAGGAACGCAGCCATGAGAAACCCTTCAAACTTTGCGCGGACCTTCACCGCCGCGATCCTAACCGTCTCGCTGCTGAGCGGCTGTGCCGTGATTGATGGCATTGCCGGGGGCGGTGAGAAGAAGAATGTCACCCCAACCTTGGGGAATCGCACGTCCATCCTGTCGGGGGAAAATGGCGCCGAAGTCGATAGCGCCATTGCCGGAATCTCGGTCATCCTCCCGCCTGCGGCTGCCAATGCCGATTGGCCGCAACCCGGTGGCAGCG
>JBGSLY010000472.1:0-2053 GCA_041740435.1 Parasphingorhabdus sp. | reverse complement strand
GGGCAAGGTCTCTCGCCGGCCATCGTGCTCCACGATAACCCCTGTGACAGCGCCGCGCTCCATGGTCAGATTAACCAGCGGAGTGGACAGCCGGACCGGAATCCCCAGCCGTTCGACGATCAACATGAGCGAGGCGATCAGCCCGCGGCCCGATCCCAAAGGTTTGCGCCCGCGCAGCCTATCGCTGTAATGCCGCAGCATGATGCCCGCACCGACCATGGCCGGGCGAATGCCGGTCTTGGTCAGCACCGCCGGCCCGAACTGGTCGCTGGTCAGTGCCGGGACATCAAGCTCCACCGCGCGCAAGGTAGCAAGGCGCTCACCCAGCCGATGCCCGTCGATCAGAGCCGCTTCAAGCGTGCGGCCGAACCCTGCACCATCAATTTCGGGATAGTAATCGGGGTGCTCACGGTTGCGGACCCATTGCAGGCCTTCGCCCGCTAGCATCCGGGCCATCGCCGGGGCGTTATCAAGAAACGCCTCGGCCTTGGCGCGTTCACGTTCGCTCGCATCGGGACCGATCAGACCGGCAAGATAGGCGCGCGCGCGTTCGATCGGGTCGTCGACACCCTCGGCCATCATCGCGTCATTGGCCGGTAACCGCCTGCTTGTCGACGACGAGTGGGCGGCCTTGCCTCTCCTAGAGGTAATCGAGGCAGCTTTCGAAGATCCGATGAGCCAGATAATTTTCAACAATGCGGCGCAAAGCTGGAACCACGATTTTTTCTGGAAATCGATGAAACCCGGCGGGGGTGGATTGCCCACTGGCGACCTAAAAATCCTGATCGAACATGACATCGGCGATGATACGGCTTTTGCGAACGCTTTTGCAGAGGCGGCTGCGGCCCATTTCGGTTCAGGCTGGATTTGGCTGGTTGTCTCCGACGGCACGGTCGGGATTGTGACAACACAGGATGCCGATCTGCCGCTGGTCCATGGTCGAGCACCGCTCTTATGCTGCGATTTGTGGGAGCACGCCTATTATCTTGATTACCAGAACTGTCGCGCAGATTTCGTCGCGGCTTTTCTGGATCATCTGGTCAATTGGGATTTCGCCAATGCCAATATGGGCAAAGCCGCGTCGGATACAAATGAAGGCGGATTGGCCAGCATGGAACCAAACCCCGATCCGATAGTTTTCCCTGTATCGTAAATTTGGAGATTTGAAATGAACTTGATTATTATGCTCATCGTTGGCGGCATCCTTGGCTGGCTTGCTTCCTTGATTATGCGGACAGACGGACAGCAGGGCATATTGCTCAACGTCGTGGTAGGCATCGTTGGCGCAGTGCTGGCCGGATATCTGCTGACACCATTTCTTGGCGGCGCGCCAATCACTTCCGGTGCATTCGACATCAAATCGCTGGCAGTATCGCTGCTCGGTGCCGTCGTACTGCTCGGAATCGTCAATCTGATCCGGCGCGGCTCGGTCCGCTAAACGGCGCATTCGCCAAAGCGCAATGGAACTGTTCCCAACAATTTGAAGGATACAGAGTTATGAAGACGCTGATCATCGGGGTATTGCTCTCGGCCTATACCGTGCCCAGTGGCGAGCCACATTCGCAACAGGGCCGAAGCTGGTCTGAAAGCCACGATAGCATTAGCGGTCAAGCCAGCGGATTAAACTGGGACCGTGACGACAAACGCCCAAAGGCCAATAAAAATGTCCACCATAAAAATGGGGATAATGGTCGCCATTTGGGTCAGAAAAAGCGCGCTGCTTGGCAGGATTACCACCGCTATGATTATAACCGCTATGATCCCGTTTACGGCAACTATCGCGCCAATCGATACTATCGCGAAGGCAGCTACTATCGAGAACGCCGCCTGTCGCAGACTGATCGCATCTACCGTGGCTCGGACAACCGATATTATTGTCGGCGTAGCGATGGGACCACCGGCCTGATCATCGGCGCAATGGGCGGCGGAATATTGGGCCAGGTTATAGCCCCTGACGGCTCAAAGACGCTCGGCACAATCCTCGGCGGAGTGGGCGGCGCATTTATTGGACGCTCCATAGGTCGTGATGGCGTGCAATGCCGATAATTTTAAC
>JBGSLY010000471.1:0-3182 GCA_041740435.1 Parasphingorhabdus sp. | reverse complement strand
CGCGGCATCGTTCCTAAGGATTGTAGCGAATCCCAGTCCCTTGGTAACCGTACCGCCAGTGGCCTGATCAATGTTAAGGCCAAAGAGTTCAAATCCCTCAGACGTTGTGTCCTCATTGACGGGGATCAGAATCGTCTTTTGGGTTTCACCCGGCGCAAAAATGACGGTGCCCAGGGTGGCCGCAAAATCGCTGCCCGCCTTCGCGGTCGCATCCTGCGTGGAATAGGTTATCGATACCGCTTCCGTGCTCGGACGGTCCAGCGTCACAATAAAGGCTGCAAACGCATCATCTTCACCCACAACCGGATCGCTGATGGCGATATTCGGGACGCCCGCGACCCCATCATTGTCGTGGATGGTGCCGATGGCCACGGTATTGCCGATTATGCCACCCAAAGGATCATACAGGATCACGTTTAAGCTTTCGCCCGTTTCCAAACTGGCGTCATCTGCCACAGGAATGCGGACCGTTTTGACGGTTTCACCCGGCGCAAAGGACACGGTCCCGAACATGGGCTGATAATCATTTTCATCCGCGGAACTGTCGAGGAAAGTGGCATAGCTTACGGTAACAATACCTGAGTCAGGCGCGTTTAGACGAACAGTAAATTCGAAGAATCCTTGTCCCTCGCTGATTTCTGTATTGTCCATCGTAATGATGCTATTGTGTGAACTGCTTCTGTCGCTGGCCACGATCTGCGCGGTTCCGGAGTTATCGCTCTGCGCAGCCCCAACAACATTGGACAGATCCAGCGTGAAAGATTCTGTCTTTTCCTTCGCCGTGTCGTTGATGATGGGAACATAAATCGTTTTTGCCGTTTCGCCCGGCGCGAAAATCAGCGATCCTACCGTCGATTGATAGTCAGAACCAGCCTTGGCCAAGCCATCAGATGTCGTATAGTCCAAAGTGACCGGATTTGTCGATGAACGGTCCAAGGTAATGACAAACGCAGCCAGCCCAGATGCTTCATCGACTAATGGGTCGGAGATTGTCAGCACCGGCGCGGATTGCGCACCGTCATTATCAACGATAGTCGCCACCGCAATGTTCCGGCCCAAAGTGGCACCAGACTCGTTGTACAGCTCCAAGAAAAAGCTCTCGACACCTTCTGCAAGGGCGTCTTCGCTGATCGGTACTCGCACGATCTTTAGCGTTTCGCCCGGCGCAAATGTCAGGTCACCGATGGCCGGCTCATAATCACTGCTGGTCGCATAGCTTGCCTCAGTCGTATAAGAAACGGTTACGGTTTGCGTGTCCGGCGCATTCAGGCGGACCAGAAAATCCACATAGGCCTGCCCCTCGCCAACGATCACATTATCGACGGTAATAAAGGTCGATGCCCGCGCGGCTTGGTCATTGGCGACGATCGTCGCGGTGCCCGAGCTATCCACAGCATTGGCGCCAACAACAGCGGATAACGCCAAAGTGAAGCTTTCGCCTTGCTCCGCCGCATTGTCGTTCACTAGGGGGACAACAACCGTCTTGGTCATCTCGCCCACAGCAAAATTCAAGCTGCCGAAAGTCGATTGATAATCTGTGCCAACTTTTGCCGATCCATCCTGAGTCGCATAATTCATCGAAACAGCTGCTGTAGCGGGCCGGTCGAGCGTGACAACAAAGGAGACCACACCAGCGCTTTCGTCAACAACCGGATCGGAAACCACAACATTGGGAACGCCGCTGGTCCCATCGTTGTCGATGATCGTTGCTGTCCCCGTTTCACGAACAATGGTCGCACCGATTGGGTCCTGCAACCTGACAAAAAAGCTTTGAGCGGATTCGAATATCGCGTCATTGGTAAGCGCAATGCTGATCGTTTTGGACACTTCTCCGGGTGCGAAAGTCAGCGACTCCATCTTCGATGTAAAGTCACCTGCGTTGGCACTACCCAATATTGTCGAATAGGCGACAAAAATCTGTTCCGCTGACGCCGCATTCAACCGCACCGTGAATACAGCAAAGCTTTGTCCTTCACCAATAACCACATCATCTATTGTTAAAACTGGCATCCGCTGGTCCTTTATAGAAAATTAAATATAATATTTACTTCGGCAATATAAATAATTTATGCGGGTTAAAAATGTAATAACGGCTTGAGTGATGTATAAAAATTATCTGCCAACCCGAACGTTCAGCGATTGCTCGCCTAGCCCATTTACCCCCTCGCTTTGTCTGTATTGAGTCGCTAATACAGCGGCGATGAACGAGCCGCCGCAATTTCCGCCTGCCACACCGCGCCGCTTTCGCTGGCCATGGTCGCGCAAAGAGGAGCTTGCTTCGCAATGGTTTCGGCCCGATCCGCAGAGTTTTAGGCTGCGAGAGGCTCCAGCGGCCGAAACTGGGTATCGCGAGCCGCCTCCATTGTACCCCGAAGCCGTTCCGGAAGAATTAGACCCCTATCACCGCGAACAAAGCTGGCGTCGGCGTCCGCGCGCCCGGTGGTGGTGGATCAGCCGGGGGGTGGCGGCGGTGCTGGGGTTGTTGATTCTGATCGTGCTCTATCTGGCGATTACTGCGCCCCTCTCGAAATCGCTCGAGCCGATTGCGCCGCCGCAGATTACATTACTCGCTGCTAATGGAAAGCCGATCGCCCGCAATGGCGCGGTGGTCGATACCCCGGTCGATGTCGCCAAACTGCCCGATCATGTCGCGCAGGCGTTTCTGGCAATCGAGGACCGTCGCTTCTATTCGCACTGGGGGATCGACCCGCGTGGATTGGCGCGTGCGGCGTGGAGCAACGCGACCGACAGCGGGATAACGCAGGGCGGCAGCACGCTGACGCAGCAGCTTGCCAAATTCACCTTTCTGACCAGCGAGCGCAGCCTGACCCGCAAAGCGCGAGAGATGCTGATCGCCTTTTGGCTGGAGGCCTGGCTGACCAAGGACGAGATCCTGTCACGGTACCTGTCCAACGTCTATTTTGGCGACAATGTTTATGGCCTGCGCGCCGCATCGCTGCATTATTTTTATCGGCAGCCGGAAAACCTGAAGACCGAACAGGCAATCATGCTGGCCGGACTGGTGCAGGCTCCGTCCCGTCTAGCCCCTACCCGCAATCCGGAATTGGCGGCAAAGCGCGCTGGACTGGTCCGCAATGCGATGGTCGCCTCTGGCTATATGACCCAAGCAGAGGCCGACGCCCTGCCCCGCGCAGCGCTGGACGTGCGGGCGCGCAATGCCC
>JBGSLY010000470.1:0-3985 GCA_041740435.1 Parasphingorhabdus sp. | reverse complement strand
CGGATATCTTTCACCACCCGCTCCGCGGGAGCCTTTGAGTGTTTTGCGTTCATTTCCGTTCCTTACAGTCACTGCAATGAAACCAAAACACTCCCTTATTTTATGCAGCCAGTCTGTCTATTGAATGATGACGGGGGACAGCAATATCAGAAGTCAAAATAGGGCTGTGCTACAAACTGCGGATGATCCCGGAAAAGTCGCTGCCGCCCTGCCCTTCGTCTTCGGCATATTTGGTGTAGAGTTTGGCGGCCAGCTCGCCCATCGGCACATGGGCACCCGAAGATGCGGCGGCCTCCATCGCAAGACGCAGGTCCTTTAGCATCAACGCCGCGGCAAATCCGCCTTGATAGTCGTTGTCCGCCGGGGTTTGTGGTCCGACGCCGGGAACCGGGCAATAGCTGGTCATCGACCAATTCTGGCCCGATGCCTTGGATGAAATGTCGAAAAACACTTGCGGATCAAGGCCCAGCTTTTGCGCCATGTTGAACGTCTCACAGGTCGCAACCATCGATGCACCAAGCAGCATGTTGTTGCAGATTTTCGCTGCCTGCCCCGCGCCATTGGTCCCGGCGTGGATCACCGCTTTGCCCATATCGGCAAGGATGGGTTCGGCACGGGCAAAGCCGTCAGCGCTGCCGCCGACCATGAAAGTCAGCGTGCCGCCATTGGCCGCAGCAATTCCGCCCGAAACAGGAGCATCAACCGGGACGAGCCCCTTGGCATCGGCCATGGTTGCGACATCGCGCGCGCTGTCAACGTCAATGGTGGAGCAGTCGATGACCAAAGTGCCGGGCGAACCGTTGATGATGATCGTGTTAGCATAGACATCGCGGACATGCTTGCCCGCTGGTAACATGGTGATGATCACGTCGCAGCCCAGCACAGCATCCTCGGGCGCGCTGACCGGCGTGCAGCCCGCTTCTCCG
The DNA here is from genome assembly GCA_041740435.1 of Parasphingorhabdus sp. Taxonomy (GTDB): domain Bacteria; phylum Pseudomonadota; class Alphaproteobacteria; order Sphingomonadales; family Sphingomonadaceae; genus Parasphingorhabdus. The sequence goes on along the minus strand of JBGSLY010000470.1, from coordinate 3,059 downwards.
GCCCGCGCCAATGCTTCGCCCGACAGGTCAAAGGCTTTAACCGTGTGCCCCGCTTTGGCCAGATTGGCCGCCATGCCGCCGCCCATATTGCCGAGACCGATGAAACCGATATTTGCCATGTTTTATGTCCTTACAATTACTGCCGCAGCAAATCGCGCGCGACGATCATTCGCATAATCTGATTGGTGCCTTCCAGAATCGAATGGACGCGCAGGTCGCGCCAAAACCGTTCGATCGGATAGTCCTTCAAATAGCCATAGCCGCCAAAGAGTTGCAGCGCATCGTTGACAATCTTGCTGCCGCTATCGGTTGCCAGCCGTTTGGCCATCGCGGCAAAGCGGGTCTTGTCTGGCGCGTTGTCGGTCACCTTGCACGCCGCCAGATAGAGCAGCGCCCTCGCCGCCTCCAAGTCAGTGGCCATATCGGCCAGCATGAACTGGGTGTTCTGAAACTCCGCAATTTGCTGCCCGAATTGCTTGCGCTCTTTGGTATAGGCGATGGCTTCGTCGAGACAGCGCTGCGCCCCTCCGAGCGAGCAAGCCCCGATATTGAGCCGCCCGCCGTCAAGTCCCGACATAGCAATCGCAAACCCCTGCCCTTCGCTGCCGACCAGATTTTCGGCGGGTACCCGCACATTGTCAAAATGCACTTGCGCCGTGGGCGAGGCGTTCCAGCCGAGTTTACGTTCCGGTGCGCCAAAGCTGAGGCCCGGCATATCCTTTTCGATCACTAGACAGCTGATCCCCTTTGGCCCATCGTCGCCGGTGCGAACCATGGTAACATAGAGGTCATTGACCCCGCCGCCGGAAATAAACTGTTTCCCGCCATTGACGATATAATCGCCGCCGTCCTTTTTGGCGGTAGTTTTCAGCGCCGCCGCGTCCGACCCCGATCCCGGCTCGGTCAGGCAATAGCTGGCGATTTTGTCCATCGAGGTCAGGTCAGCAAGAAACTTGTCCTTGACCGCCGCCGCGCCGAACCGGTCCACCATCCATGCCGCCATATTGTGAATGGAGATAAAGCTGCTGGTCGAGGGACAGCCATACGCCATAGCCTCCATGATGATCGCGCTTTCCAGCCGCCCTAGGCCGATGCCGCCCGATTCCTCCGACACATAAATCCCGCCAAAGCCCAGCTCCGCCGATTGCTTGATCACATCACGCGGGAAATGGTGCTGCTCATCCCATTCGGCGGCAAAAGGCGTAATCGCATCGGCGGTAAAGCGCCGCGCCATATCCTGAATGGCAATCTGGTCTTCGGTCAGGGCAAATTGGTTGGTCATGGTTTTGTCACCCCGCTTCGATTATACAACAAAACAGCGAAAATACCTTCGAATTCCTCAAAAATTGCCGATCACCCCATCGTTGGGATAACAAACGCATTGGCCATCTCTCCTACACCGCCGTCGGGCCAGCGCTGGGTGATGGTTTTGATCTTGGTCCAGAATTTGACGCCTTCCATGCCGTGCTGGTTGGTGTCGCCAAAGGCGGAGCGCTTCCACCCGCCAAAGGTGTGATAGGCGACCGGCACCGGAATCGGTACGTTGATGCCGACCATCCCGACATTGACCCGCGCGGCGAATTCGCGCGCCGCGTGACCGTTGCGGGTAAAGATCGCGACGCCATTGCCATATTGATGCTGGCTCGGCAGGCGCAGCGCGGTTTCAAAATCAGGTGCGCGAACGATTTGCAGCACAGGACCGAAGATTTCTTCTTTATAGCTTTCCATGTCCGGGGTCACATGGTCGAACAGGCTAGGGCCAACGAAAAAGCCATTTTCGTGGCCTTGCAGGGTATAGCCCCGGCCATCGACAACCAGTTCCGCGCCTTCATCGACGCCCTTTTGAATCCAGCCTTCCACTCGCGCCTTGTGCGCTGCGTTGATAACCGGACCATAATGCGCCTCCGCATCGGTCGAAATACCCAATCGCAGCGCCGCAATCGCCGGCAGCAGCTTTTCGCGCAGGCGTTCCGCGGTCTCCTCACCGACCGGCACCACCACAGGCAGCGCCATACAGCGTTCCCCGGCCGAGCCAAAAGCCGCGCCCGACAGGTCGTTGACCACCATGTCGAGATCGGCATCGGGCATTACAATCCCATGGTTTTTCGCACCGCCCATCGCCTGGACCCGCTTGCCCGCCGCAACGCCGCGCTGATAGACATAGTGCGCGATGTCCGACGATCCGACAAAGCTGATTCCGCCAATTGCCGGGTGATCCAATATGGCATCGACCATTTCCTTGTCGCCGTGGACGCATTGCAAAATACCCTCGGGCAGGCCAGCCTCCAGCATAAGCTCGACCAACCGAACCGGCACGCTGGGGTCGCGCTCAGAAGGCTTCAATATAAAGGCGTTACCGGTCGCAATCGCCGGACCAAACATCCACATCGGGATCATCGCCGGGAAGTTGAACGGAGTAATTCCTGCACCAATCCCCAGTGGCTGACGCATCGAATAGACATCGATACCGGGGCCAGCGCCTTGGGTATATTCGCCCTTTAGAACGTGGGGGATACCACAGCAAAATTCGATCACTTCCAACCCACGCTGAATATCACCTTTGGAGTCGGCAATGACCTTGCCGTGCTCCGATGACAGCAGATGGGCCAGATCGTCGATATTGGCTTCCACCAATTCCTTGAACTTGAACATGACGCGCGCGCGCCGCTGCGGATTGGTGGCGGCCCATGCTGGCTGCGCGGCCAGTGCGGCGTCCACGGCTTTTTGTAAAACATGGGCGTCACCAAGCGCGACTTGCGCCTGAACACCGCCGTTATTGGGGTCAAAAACATCGCTGGTGCGGACCGCTGGTCCGGCTCCGCCGACAATCACATGGTCAATCTGGCGCATTTTCTGGCTCCTGCAAATCACGTTTCATTCTTTGGCCGTGCCATGGGATATTGATCGGCAAAAGGCAAGGCGACAGAGGCGCGGGTCGCTGTCATAATAAATAGTCGTTTTCGCCTCTCTTCGGTTCTCGCGCCAGCGCATCTTCGCTTGCGTCTCGCGAACATATCAGCAACAAGCGCCGCCATGAGTCTCTCCCATATTTCGGTGCG
>JBGSLY010000469.1:0-7154 GCA_041740435.1 Parasphingorhabdus sp. | reverse complement strand
ATGCAGGCGGCGGTGCCGGTCGGCGAAGGCGCGATGGCGGCCTTGCTTGGGGCAGATATTGACAAGGCCAAGGCGTTGGCTGAAGCGGCGGCCGAAGGCCAAGTCTGCACCGTCGCCAATGACAATGACCCGTCGCAGGTGGTAATTTCCGGCCACCGCGAGGCGATTGAGCGCGCGATTGCGTTGGTCAAGGAGCACGATATCAAGCGCGGCGTGTTGCTGCCGGTATCCGCGCCGTTCCACTGTCCGTTGATGCAGCCTGCGGCCGATGCGATGGCCGAAGCACTGGGCGAAACCGCTATCCTGCCGCCGGTCGTGCCCGTTTATGCCAATGTCACCGCCGCGCCCGTTGCCGATCCGGCTATCATCCGCGATTTGTTGGTGCAGCAGGTCACAGGCACGGTGCGGTGGCGCGAATCAGCGGCGGCGATGTTTGCCGCTGGAATTACCGATTTTGCGGAATTGGGCGGCAAGGTCCTGTCGCCGATGGTCAACCGCAGCGCGCCCGATGCGGCGACCAGCAGCTTGATATCGATGGATAATCTTGAAGCATTTTTGAAAGGGCTATGATGTTCGATTTAACCGGAATGAACGCATTGGTCACCGGCGCAAGCGGCGGAATTGGCAGCGCGATTTGTGCAGCACTGGCGGAGCAGGGCGCGCGACTGGCGGTGTCGGGCAGCAATGCAGACAAGCTGAACGCCTATCGCGACTCGCTCGGCGGCAATCATGTCGCGATTCCTTGCAATTTGGGCGATGCCGAAAGCGTCGAGACTCTGGTCCCGGCGGCGGTGGCGGCTTTGGGCGGGATCGATATATTGATCAACAACGCGGGGGTCACACGCGACAATTTGGCGATGCGGATGAAGGATGAGGAATGGTCCGATGTTATCCGGATCAATCTGGAGGGCGCATTTCGCTTGGCCAGAGCAGCGGCGCGCCCGATGATGAAGGCGCGCTTTGGCCGGATCATCTCGATCACAAGCGTTGTTGGCGCAACCGGCAATCCGGGGCAGGCCAATTATGCCGCGTCCAAAGCGGGTATTGTCGGCATGTCCAAAGCATTGGCTCAGGAACTGGCGAGTCGAGGTATTACCGTCAATTGCGTGGCTCCCGGATTCATTCGCACCCCGATGACCGACGTTCTGCCCGACGCGCAAAAAGAGTTGCTGAATACGAAAATTCCGATGGGCAGAATGGGCGAGGGCAGTGACATCGGAGCCGCTGTTGCCTATCTTTCCAGCCGCGAGGCCGGATATGTGACTGGACAAACGCTGCACGTTAACGGTGGCATGGCAATGTTGTCATGATGCAAAGTCTTGCCAGAACGTAACGAGCGCACTAGGGCGAAATTTGAAAATTCTGATTTCCCAAACCAACAAAGGGCAAAAATATGAGCGATACTGCAGAGCGCGTAAAAAAGATTGTTGTCGAACATCTGGGCGTTGAAGCCGACAAGGTGACCGAGGACGCTTCGTTCATCGATGATCTAGGCGCTGACAGCCTCGACATCGTCGAATTGGTAATGGCGTTTGAAGAAGAATTCAGCGTTGAAATTCCCGATGACGCAGCGGAAAAGATCAGCACCGTCAACGACGCGATCAGCTTCATCGACTCCAACAAGGGTTGATCGTGACCGGGCCGGGCCGTGTCCCCGCCCGCCGCGAGCTAAAAGATATGCCAAAGCGGCCCACCCCGGCAGGATTTTTTTCCGCTATGGTGGCCGCTTTTGCTGTATGTAGCGCAATCATGATAAAAACAGAGGATGGAGCCTGACTATGCGGCGTGTCGTTGTCACCGGACTGGGTCTGGTAACGCCATTGGGCGGTAGTGTGGAAGTAAGCTGGGCGAATATCCTGGCTTCCAAATCGGGCGCGGGGCGGATCACCCGGTTTGATACCGAAGGGTTCAAGTGTCACATAGCCTGCGAACTCAAACCGGCCGACCATCCCGACGGCTTTGATCCCAATAAACGGGTAGATCACAAGGTTCAGCGGCAGGTCGATCCGTTCATCATTTATGGCATTGACGCGGCGGGGCAGGCGATTGAGGATGCCGGCCTGCTCGACATGACTGATGCACAGCGGCTGCGCGCCGGTTGCTCGATTGGCTCGGGCATTGGCGGCCTGCCGGGGATTGAGAGCGAATCGCTGGTGCTGCACGAAAAGGGTCCGGGCCGGGTCTCGCCGCACTTCGTTCATGGCCGCCTTATCAACCTGATTTCGGGGCAGGTCAGTATCAAATACGGACTGATGGGACCCAATCACGCGGTGGTAACCGCCTGTTCGACCGGCGCACATTCCATCGGCGACGCGGCGCGAATGATCCGCGATGACGATGCTGATATCATGCTCGCTGGCGGGGCAGAGGCGACCATCTGCCCAATCGGTATCGCTGGTTTCAGCCAGGCGCGCGCCCTGTCGACCAATTTCAATGACGATCCCACCCGCGCCAGCCGCCCCTATGACAAGGACCGCGACGGCTTTGTGATGGGCGAAGGAGCCGGGGTCGTTGTGCTGGAGGAATATGAGCATGCCAAAGCGCGCGGCGCGAAAATCTATGCCGAGGTGATTGGCTATGGCCTGTCCGGCGATGCTTATCACGTGACCGCTCCGCATCCGGAAGGATCGGGGGCTTATCGCTCGATGGAAATGGCGCTAAAGAAATCGGGACTATCGACAGCCGATATCGATTATATCAACGCGCACGGGACCTCGACCCCGATGGGCGACGAACTGGAACTGGGCGCGATTCGGCGACTTTTCGGCAATGATTTGAACACCATGTCGATGAGCAGCACCAAATCGGCCATCGGGCATTTGCTCGGCGGCGCGGGTGCGGTGGAGAGCATTTTCTGCATTCTGGCGCTGCGCGACCAGATTGTTCCGCCGACGCTCAACCTCGATAATCCTTCGGACGCTTGTGTCGGCGTGGACCTTGTGCCGCACAAGGCGAAGGAGCGTAAAGTGCGCGCCGTGCTGAACAATAGCTTCGGCTTTGGCGGCACCAACGCCAGCCTGATTATGAAAGCCATATGATCAAATCCCTGCGTTCGATAGTATTGCTCGTTGTGCTGGCTGGCGCGGCGCTGTTCGCCTTTTCGTTTTACAATGGCTGGGGCAGCGCCGGACCATCGGAAAAGGACACCCAGTTTCTGGTTCCTGCCGGGGCCAGCCTTGGCCAAGCGGCTGAACTGCTGGAAGAGCAGGGGATAATTGCGAGCGCCGCGACCTTTATGTCGCGCGCCAAGCTGTTCGGCGGCGGGGAACCGATCAAAGCGGGCGAATTCCTGATCCCCGCCGGGGCGAGCAACGCACAGATCCTCTCGATATTGCAGGGCGGGAAGTCGCTGCAACGGCTGGTGACCATTCCAGAGGGCATGCCCTCGATTCTGGTCCACGAACGGTTGATGGCGGAACCCTTGCTGACCGGCGACATTCCCGTGCCCGCCGAGGGCTCTGTCCTACCCGATAGCTATAGCTTCGAACGAGGCGAAGCGCGCGCGGCGGTGCTGCTTCGGATGCAAAAGGCGATGCAAAAGACCATCGCCGAACTCTGGCCCAAACGCAGCCCGAATACGGTGGTAAACAGCCCAGAAGAGGCGGTCATTCTGGCATCGATAGTCGAGAAGGAAACCGCGCTGGACGCCGAACGCCGCACCGTGGCGGCGGTCTATTCGAACCGGGTACGCAAATCGATGATGCTGCAAGCCGATCCGACCATCATCTATCCCATCACCCGCGGCAAACCGCTGGGCCGCCGCATCCGCCAATCGGAGATTGCGGCGGTCAACGATTACAACACCTATGCGATGATCGGCTTACCCAAGGGCCCGATCGCCAACCCGGGCCGCAAGTCGATAGAGGCAGTGCTCAACCCAAACAACAGCCCCGCGCTCTATTTCGTTGCCGATGGCAAGGGCGGCCATGTTTTCGCCAACACGCTTGCCGAGCATAACGCCAATGTAGAAAAATGGTACGCGATCCGGAAACAGCGCGGGGAGATGTGAAGAAACGCATTGGATATAGGAAGTTTTAGGGTCAAATAGTGATATATTGGTTGGACAAGGAATTTATTTCTTATCTAGTCAGGGGGATTATGCTGGCGTAAAAACGTTTCAAGTCTAGTATACCAATCAGCTTCATTTTTACGATCAGAAAAGCCATGTCCCTCATCCTGATATACTTTTTGTTCTATTAATATATTATTTTTCTTTGCAGACGATTCAATATGTTTGAACTGACTAAACGGTACATTGCTATCATCTTTTCCATGTGCAACTAATAACGGACGTTTCAATTTTGCAATATTATGTGCGGGAGAAACAGTATCCAAATCAAAGTCATCTTCGCCTTGAACAGTTTTTTTCCATTCCCTAGCATAACGGCTTCGAAGAAATTTATTATCATATTTTATTTGCTTGGCAAGGTCGGTTACACCTGCAAAGCTGGCAGCGCAGCGATACCTTTCTGGATTGCGAATGACACCCCACATCGCGGCATAACCTCCGTATGAAGATCCTACCAAACAAACGCGGCTGGCATCTACAACTCCTTGCTTGACCAACCAATCCATTCCGTCGTCAAGATCATCTTGAATGGCACGGCCAATCTGACCTTCGCCTTTGGAGTAAAAATCTTCTCCATATCCACCAGAACCTCTGAAATTTGGTCGAAAAACCGCATATCCACGGTTAGCAAGAAACTGCACCTCTGCGTTATAGTCCCAAGTGTCTCGAATATCATATGGGCCGCCATGTGGTAATATCACCAGTGGCAGATCTCTTTCGGCCTTGCCTCTTGGGAGTGTTAAATACGCTTTAATTTTCAAGCCATCTCGAGCGTAATATTCTACATACTTGGGTTCTGCCATTTTTTCAGGGTCGATAGGATCGTTGATTCCGCCTATCCGGTCCAATTTTCTCTCATCAGGCTTGAAAAGATAGTAGCTACCGGGATCAGTAGACGATATGGAAAAAATTATCATGTTTTTCTCATCAGAACTTCTGGACTGGATCCATACTTCTTGATTTGGTAATGTTTTTTCTATTGTTTGATGAATTTTACTAGAAAATTCATCAAACCAAACTATCCTGTCTCGAGAATCGGTGTAAATAACAGATATAAATCTACTTCCGTCTTCGCTTAATCTGTAACTAGAAATATTATTTTCCGGATTCTCTAAAATTAATTTACCTATTTCTCTTGTCCTATAATTAAATTTGTACAGTGCAAATCTTCCTGTATTTTTATTTGAAAGGATATAACCATCATATTTACCAGTAATTAATTCTTCTATATCAATTATATCTTATTCTCTCTTGTCATCGGTATCTTTATCTCTGATTCTTTTTATTAGTTCAAATTTTTGATTATTGTTACTGCGATAATAAATATCTAATCCAGTGGAGCGATATGTAATACCCATTCTCACGATGCCGGTATTGTCTGCGATCCAGCGCCATATCCTATTTTGAGGATATACAACTGTTGATATATCATTATCCGCTAGCGCCACGCGATAGACGGTTGGATATTCTGTTGGACTAGATTGAATAGATTGTAAGAGATATTCTCCGTGCGGATCAACATAGAGTACGTTATCTCCATCCGCTACTCTTTGCCATCGTCCAATAGGTAAAAATGTAGAAAATTTTATATTGTAAGTGAACATCGAGGTTCGATAATACTCTATTGAACCAATTGTTGATATGCCTCTAACGCTAACGAGAATTCTGTCATTTCCCGCCCATCGATACCATTTTAGATGATTTTTTGTCAGGAATTTTTATGCGTTCGATCTTTTTGTCTGCTAAAGCTTTAATGGTTAGAAATTTGTTTGGGCCAATATTTTCACGGTAGACAATCTTTAATCCATCTGGCGATATTTTCGGTCCTAGCATGTGGCTTGGGGCGGCAAATGTTTCGGCCGGTATAAGCCCGACAGATCCTGTCGCTTTCACCTCAGGCGCTTCTGTTAGATTTTGTCCTAGTGCAGGCGCCAATGCCAAGCCTGTCGTACTTATGCTCAAAAGGATGCAATAACTCGCGCGCATGAAACCCCCCGGTTGCTGTAAAGGTTATTGCTATCCTACAACTAATGATTGAATCAAGTGCTGTGAATGCAGATTTGAAAATCGCCGTTTTTATATTCGAACAAAGAAAGCTGGTAATTTCGCAATCTCGAAATTTCGACTAGCTCGATTCGTTCAATACCCCGAAATCCCTGCCAGCCGGTCCCTTGCCGTGCGGTATTCGCTCGTCATCCGGTCGACCATGTCTTGCACGCTGACCACCTCGTCTACCGCGCCGATGCCCTGACCGCAGCCCCAGATATCTTTCCAGGCCTTTTTCTCGGTATTACCGCCGGAGCCGAAGTTCATGGTCTTATAGTCCCCGGCGGGTAGGTTATCGGGGTCGAGGCCTGCGTTGGTGATTGACTGGCGCAGGTAATTGCCGTGAACGCCGGTGAATAGGTCGGAATAAACGATGTCGGCGGCGCGGCCCTCGACGATGCCGTCCTTATATCCTTGATCGGCATTGGCCTCTTTGGTCGCGATAAAGGCGGAACCGGCATAGCCCAGATCAGCGCCCATCGCCTGCGCTGCCAAAATCGACGCGCCATTGGCGATTGCCCCGGACAGCGCGACCGGTCCGTCAAACCAGCTGCGGATTTCCTGCATCAGGGCGAAGGGTGACTGCGTGCCCGCATGCCCGCCTGCACCAGCGGCGACGGGGATCAGGCCGTCGGCGCCCTTTTCAATCGCCTTACGCGCGAAGCGGTCGTTGATAATGTCGTGCAGGGTAATCCCACCCCACCCTCGCACCGCAGTGTTCAGGTCTTCGCGGGCGCCCAGCGAAGTGATGATGATTGGCACCTTCCACTTGGCACAGGTCGCCAGATCGGCGTCGAGCCGGTCGTTGGATTTGTGGACAATCTGATTGACCGCATAGGGGGCCGCCGGACGATCTGGATTGTCGCGATTCCACGCGGCCAGTTCCTCGGTAATCTGGTGCAGCCATTCATCCAGCATGCTCTGTGGGCGGGCGTTGAGGGCAGGGAAGCTGCCGACGATCCCGGCCTTGCACTGCGCGATGACCAGTTCCGGTCCCGATACGATGAACAGCGGAGATCCGATGAGCGGCAGGCGAAGA
>JBGSLY010000468.1:0-4360 GCA_041740435.1 Parasphingorhabdus sp. | reverse complement strand
CTGGCAGGCGATCACACACCGAATAATGATGTCCGGCCCGGAGAACTCGAAGCCGCGCATTGATGGCGTTGTGGAGCAGCTTCGTCCCGACTGGTCCCATGCGGCAATGAGCGACACTCCGGTCACCATGGACGTGGCGGTTCCCGGCGGACAGCTGCATGTAGCGGTGCTTGGTGGCGGCATGCCCATGGTCTGTCTGCACGGCTGGGCGCTCGACAACAGAATGTGGAGCCGAAGTTGGGCTACGCAGTTCGGTTTAGCGGACCAGCATCAGCTGATCATGCCCGACCGCCGGGGCTTTGGCGGTTCGACCGCACCGCCGGATCTGGCAACGGAATATCGCGACATCGATCATCTGGTTCCCGAAGGACGTCTGATCCTCATCGGATTTTCGCAAGGGGCCTCGGTCGCCATGGACTATGCTCGGCACCACCCCGAACGGGTTGCAGCGATGGTTCTGATTGGCGCGCCGCTGCCCTCTGTGATCAGCGGAGACGCCGAATCAACCGTGCCGCTGCACCATTATCGTGATCTGGTTGCCAGTGGCAGGAGTGCCGAGATGCGGGCGCTTTGGGCGCAGCATCCATTGATGCGGATGATGGGCGATGGCGGCGACGCTGTTTCCGCAATGCTGTCGGATTATGACGGACGCGATCTGCTAGAGGATGATTCCGCGATTCTCATCGCGGCGGAAGACATTCGCCATTTTCCAATGCCCGTTCTGGCAATAGCCGGTGCCGATGAACCCCTTTCGCGGCAAGACGTTGCCCGCTTTATTGGCACGACCGCGCCGCAAGGCAGCCATGCCGAAATCCCGGCGGCCGGACATATGTGCATGTTCGACAATCCTGCTGCTTTCGACCAGACCATCAGCCATTTTATCCGCTCCCATAAACTGTAAGGACATTGCCATGTTATTTCCTACCTCCCTCGTCGGTTCCTATGCGCAGCCCGACTGGCTGATCGACAAGCAAAAGCTGGCCGGGCGTTTTCCGCCGCGCATCCGGGCGACCGAATTGTGGCGGGTGGACACTGCGTTCCGGGAGGAAGCGTTTGACGATGCCACCTTGCTGGCAATCCGCGATCAGGAGCGCGCGGGGCTGGACATTATCACCGACGGCGAAATGCGGCGGGAAAGTTATTCCAATCGCTTTGCCACCGCGCTCGAAGGGGTTGATCTGGAGAACCACGGCACGGCGCTCGACCGCAGTGGGGAACCGACACCGGTGCCGCGCCTGACCGGCAAAATTCGCCGCAAGCATGCGGTGGAAACCCGCGATGTCGAATTTCTGCGCGCCAATACCGACCGGATGATCAAGATCACCGTGCCCGGACCCTTCACTATGTCGCAGCAGGTTCAGAACGACTTTTACACCGACGAAGCGGAAATGGCGCATGACTATGCCGTCGCGGTCAATGCCGAGATCAAGGACCTGTTTGCCGCCGGGGCCGATATTGTACAGATTGATGAGCCTTATATGCAGGCGCGACCGGACAAAGCGCGGGCCTATGGCCTCGATGCCGTCAAGACGGCGCTGGAAGGTGTCGAAGGCCGAACGGCGCTGCACATTTGCTTTGGCTATGCCGCGCTGATCCACGAGCGGCCAGAGGGGTATAATTTCCTGACCGAGCTTGCCGATACCGCGCTGCACGACGTGTCGGTTGAAACCGCGCAAGCCAATCTGGATTGCAAGGTGCTGGGCAAGCTGTCGGGCAAGACCATCATCCTGGGTGTGCTTGATCTGTCGACACACGACATTGAAAGCCCGGAGACGGTGGCGGCGCGCATTCGCCGCGCTTTGCCCTATGTCCCGGCGGAAAAAATCGTCGTCGCGCCCGATTGCGGCCTTAAGTATTTGCCCCGCGATATCGCGTTTGGCAAAATCAAGGCGATGGCCGACGGGGCGCGGATCGTGCGTGAGGAACTGGCATGAGCGCGGGCCGCTTCCTAACCACCCATGTCGGCAGCCTGCCGCGCGAAGATGATCTGGTCGCGATCATGTTTGCCAAAGAGGATGGCCTGCCGCTCGACCCCGATGCAGTGGATGATCGTATCCGCGAAGCGGTCGACTATGTCGTCAGCAAGCAGGTCGAGGCGGGGCTAGATATCGTCAATGACGGCGAGCAGTCAAAGCCCAGCTATGCCACCTATATCAAGGACCGGCTGCACGGCTTTGGCGGGACCGGCAACAGCTATGTCTTTCAGGACATAGAGGATTTTCCGGGCACCAAAGAACGGATATTTTCCGATCCTGGTCGCCGCCATCGCAAGACCCCGGCCTGCAATGCGCCGATCACGGTCAAGGATATGACGGCGGTCGAGCGCGATGCCGCCAATTTAAATGCGGCGCTGGCCGGACGCGGCGGGGCGCAGGCGTTTATGAGCGCCGCCTCTCCCGGCGTGACCGCCCTATTCTTTGCCAATGAATATTATCCCAGCGACGAGGACTATCTGTTCGCGCTCGCCGAAGGGCTGCGGCACGAATATGAGGCGATTGCGGCTGCAGGAATCATTCTGCAGATCGATTGTCCCGACCTTGCCATGGGCCGCCATACCCAGTTTCGCGAGCTGACACTGTCCCAGTTCCGCGACCGGATGATGCTGAATATCGAAGCCATCAATCGGGCAACGGCGAATATCCCGGTCGAGCAGCTGCGGATGCATATGTGCTGGGGCAATAATCCCGGTCCGCACCACTGCGACGTACCGTTCAAGGATATTATCGATCTGGTGTGGCGGGCGCGTCCGCATGTGATCCAGTTCGAGGCGGCCAATCCGCGTCATGCGCATGAATTTGCGATGTTCGAGTCCGTACCCCTGCCCGAAGGCAAAGTGCTGATCCCCGGCGTGGTCGAATGCCAGTCCAACTATATCGAGCATCCCGACCTGATTGCCCAGCGCATTGGCCGTTATGCCGATCTGGTTGGGCGTGACAATGTCATGGCCGGAGTCGATTGCGGCTTTTCGATTCACGCCGGATCCGGCGGGGTCGACCGCGACATCGTCTGGGCCAAAATGCAGGCGCTAGCCGAGGGCGCGGCGATCGCGTCGGATAAATATTGGCGCTAGAGGCCATTCGTTTTAAACCGAATCATGCCTCCTTCTGGGAGTTAAGACCTTTGCATCAATCCACAACAGCAAAACTCTGGAAAAACTGAAGCGAAGTTTTGCTGCCTCCTTGGTAGGACAAAACCGCGATTACCGGTAAAAGCTGTGCTTGCTCTTCGGGGTCCGCAAATAGCTCGGCATTTCGATTTTGGCCTGGCCGACAGGTTTGCGGGCCAGTTTCGGATCGATGACATGGTTAAAGGCGACACCAAAACGGTCCTGCGCCACCCAGGCAATGGTTCCAGTGACCACGCCGATATTGCGCAATTCGACCGAAACGGAATCGCCGCGCTTTGCTTGCACCGGTGCCTCGACCATCATGCCGCCTGAGGACAGATTGCGAATACGCACTTCGCCTGACGCGCCGCTCTGGCTGAACGTCAGCACAGCCTTTAGAAACAGGCTGTCGCGGTCCATTTCCCGTTTTGGCGTGTCGTCGACCGGACTATTCAGGTCGAAGCTGTCATCCGAAGCATTGTCCATCATTTGCCCATGTATATTCGTGTAAAATCGGTTTGTATGGGCATTTTCTGCCACAAATGAGTGGATAAATCGTTAATCAATCCGTGCTCAATGCGGTTACCGAATTACATATCGCGGGAAATTTTTTCCCGGCGCTCGTGCATTTCCTGCGCCTCGACGGTCATGGTGGCAATGGGACGGGCCTTCAGGCGTTCCAGCGAAATCTGTTCGCCAGTCACTTCGCAATACCCATATTCGCCTTCTTTGATGCGGTTCAGCGCCGCATCAATTTTGGCGATCAACTTGCGCTGCCGGTCCCGGGTACGCAGTTCCAAACCCCAATCGGTCTCGCTCGACGCCCGATCATTGAGGTCGGGTTCGCGGATCGGGCCGTCCTGCAAATTGGCGAGCGTTTCCTTGGCTTCCGCCAGAATGTCGCTTTTCCATTTGCGCAGCGCGGATTCAAACCACTCCAACTGCCGCGGGTTCATGAATTCTTCGCTGTCGTTGGGGGTATAGTCTTCGTTAACTTGGCCAATAGCGGGAGGCTCTGGCAGATCATCATCTTTGGGCGATGTAGAGGATTTCATGCAATTCTCCATACACAACCAATCTCGTCTGCTTGGCTGCCGAAAAATCGAACCGTAGCAGTTGTAACCAGTCTCTTTGGCCGGGCGTATAGACAGGCTGATTGGCCGAGACAAGCCGCAATTATCGGTGGATGACAAAAAGCCGAATCCCGGATTCGCGGCAGGCTTTTTGGGCCTTTCGGAATGACCAACCATGATG
>JBGSLY010000467.1:0-3577 GCA_041740435.1 Parasphingorhabdus sp. | reverse complement strand
GGTTGATTTGCGTTCCTGTTTGCCGACCTCTTCCGCGCCGTTTTCCTCGACTTCGGTGGCGGTAGCAGCGGCATCGCTGGCCTTTTGCAGGAGTATTTCTTCGGCTGATTCGCGGTCAACCTCGGTGTCGTACTTGCCATCAAAGGGCGAAATCGATTGGACGATTGCGCGTTCCTTGGGCGTAACCGGTCCCAGCCGGGAGCGGGGAGGCCGGATCAGCGTGCGCTGAACGATGGATGGCGCACCGTCTTCGAGCAGGGTGGAGACCAAGGCTTCGCCGGTTTTGAGCTCGGTAATCGCCTCTGCCACATCAAGATTGGGGTTGATGCGAAAGGTATCGGCGGCGGCGCGGATCGCCTTTTGGTCTTTGGGGGTAAAGGCCCGCAGCGCGTGTTGGACGCGGTTGCCCAATTGCCCGGCGACTTCTTCGGGGATGTCGATGGGGTTTTGGGTAATGAAATAGACGCCAACGCCTTTGGAGCGGATCAGGCGGACGACCTGTTCGATCTTGTCCTGAAGTGCTTTCGGCGCGTCATCGAACAGCAAATGCGCTTCGTCAAAAAAGAACACCAGTTTTGGCTTTTCGGGGTCACCAACCTCGGGCAAGGTTTCGAACAGTTCGGCCATCAACCAGAGCAGGAAGGTCGAATAGAGCTTAGGGCTTTGCATCAATTTGTCGGCGGCAAGCACATTGATAAAGCCGCGCCCCTGATCGTCGCATTTGATGAAGTCGTTGATTTCCAACGCGGGTTCACCAAAAAACTGACCCGCGCCCTGACTGTCGAGGCTCAGCAACTGGCGCTGGATAGTACCCACGCTGGCCTTGGTCACATTACCGTATTTTGCGCTGAGTTCGCTAGCATGCTCGCTGGTATAGGCGAGCATCGATTGCAGATCGTCAAGGTTAAGCAGCAGCAGCCCCTCTTCATCGGCAAAGCGGAACACGATGTTGAGTACACCTTCCTGCGTATCATTGAGACCGAGCAGCCGGGCGAGCAGCAACGGACCCATTTCCGAAATGGTGGTCCTAATAGGATGGCCTTGTTCGCCGTATAAGTCCCAGAAAACCGCCGGATTATCGCTATAAGCAAAGTCGGTGAGGCCAATTTCTTTGGCCCGCGACTCCAGTTTATCGGCGTGTTTGAACTGCGGCGATCCGGCCATACAAATGCCCGAAAGGTCGCCTTTGACATCGGCCAGAAACACCGGAACGCCGACTGCGGAAAAACTTTCAGCCAGACCTTGTAGCGTTACAGTCTTGCCAGTTCCGGTGGCTCCGGCGATCAAACCGTGCCGGTTGGCGCGACCGAGATGCAGCGCCTGACGCTCTCCATTTGCCCCTAAACCTAGAAAAATGTCGCCCGAATCGCTCATTCTACTTTCCCTAAACTCAACTGAAACTAAATCTAGTTTGGCGCAGCAAAAAGGCCAGCGCAAGGGCTGGCCTTTTCGTTTGATTGCTAAGCCGAGTTTTTAGATGTCGCGCAGGCGCACTGCGACAAATTGTGGATCGCCGGTGCGACGTTGTACGCGAAGCAATACGGCATCACGTTTTGACTTTTTCGCCGAGCTTACCGCTGCGGCGACTTCGGAAGGTGATGTCGTTGGCTGACGATTGACCGACAGGATCACGTCACCGCGGCGAAGCCCCTTGCGCGCGGCATCAGCGCCGGGGTCAACCGCCGACACAACCACGCCCTTGGTCTCCGAACCCACGCCAATCTGGCTGGCGATGGACGGGGTGAGTGCGACCACGGCGACGCCCAGAATTTCCTGAGCCGCCGATTCGCTGGCTTTGTCGTCTTGATCAGAAAAATCTTCTTCCGCTTCGGTATTAAACCGCGTGGCAAATTCCTCTGCGGTCGGACGCTTGCCCAATTTGGCGGTCAGCTTCATGCGCTTTCCATCGCGCAGGATTTCGATCGGGATATTGGCTCCGACTGGCTGGTTAGCGACCAGATAGGATAAGGTTTGATCGGGGGTTACGTCCTTGTTGTTGACCCGAACGACGACATCGCCTGCCTTGATACCCGCTTTTTCAGCCGCCTCTCCGGGCTCTACCCGCTGAACGAACTCACCGCTGTTCTTGTCAATACCCAGCGAAGCGGCGAGATCGGCGTCTACCGCCTGGATTTGCACGCCCAGATAGCCGCGCTCAATCTTTTCGCCCTTGCGAAGCGTATTGACTATGGGCACCGCGACTTCCGCCGGGATGGCAAAACCAATCCCGACATTGCCGCCAGTGGGCGAGATAATCGCGTTGTTGATACCAATAACATTGCCGTTGAGGTCGAACATCGGGCCGCCGCTGTTGCCGCGATTGATCGAGGCGTCGGTCTGCAGGAAGCGGTCATAGGCGCCGCCTTGTCCCGTGTTGCGGTGGATGGCCGAAACTATGCCCGATGTCACGGTGCCGCCAAGGCCAAAGGGGTTGCCAATGGCAATGACCCAATCGCCAACCCGCGCCTTGGTGCTGTCACCAAAACGCACGAACGGCAGGTCTGCGCCCGCTTCGATTTTCAGCACGGCAATATCGGAATCGGGATCACGTCCAACCAACTTGGCCGCATATTCGGTGCGGTCGGGCATAATGACCGTTATCGATTCAATCGTCGCGTTCTGATTGGGGGCCACCACATGGTTGTTGGTGACAATATAGCCGTCAGCAGAAACGATGAAGCCAGAACCCAAAGATTGGGCTTCCTGCGTTTGCGGATTGGCTCCGCCGCCGCGACCACCGAAAAAGCCCTCAAAAGGTGTTCCACTAAACGGATTTCCGTTCACGCGTACTTTCTGCTTGGTTGAGATATTGACCACGGCCGGCTGTAGGCGCTCGGTAAGGTCAGCAAAGCTGAGCGGTGCGCCGGGGCGCGGGGCCATGGTCTCCGCCATGGTCAATTCGCCTGTTTGTGCACCGGCGGGCTGTCCGGTTACCAGAGTAAAGGCCGAACCAGCGAGCAAGAGACCTGCGGAAATGCCGTATACGTATCGCACTATAATTCCCTCTCAATTCACAAAAGGACACGGGGGTTAGGGTCGTGCCTGAGTCTAAATCCAGCCGCTTAATCGGTCAAAAAAGCTGAACAAGGATTGAACGTAAACAAACGTAATCGTTGATCAGCCGGAGCGGTTCTATCAACAAACAATATGGATCGACCAACGGAATTTGCAAGCATCAAAGGTGCAGCAGTGCCTCAAGGCCAAACAAGGCCAGTCAGCTGCTCACTGATGTCCCATAATTGTCGCGCCAAATCCTCATTTTGTGCGGTCGATGTCGCCTTCGCGTCGCCGACCGGTCCCCGCATGTCGAAAAGCCCGGTGGGGCCGTAATAGCCGCCGGGGAGCGCGCGAGGGTCGGCAGCGGCCAGCACCGTCGGATAAGCGCCGAATTTCGCTGGCTGCGCAACGAGCAGGTTGAGCGGCTTATACAGCAGGTTGAAAAACCCGGTCGGACCCGTCGATTGCAAGTTGGTGGCCGAATAGCCGGGGTGGCAGGCATAGGCGCCCGCTGCGCTACCCTTGGCTTGCAATCGCCGGTCAAGTTCAAGTGCGAACAATAGGTTAGCGAGCTTGGACT
>JBGSLY010000466.1:0-3110 GCA_041740435.1 Parasphingorhabdus sp. | reverse complement strand
TGGGCGGAGGTTGAGGCAATTTGCCGCAAATACGGGATTTTGCTGGTATGCGTCGAGGTGATTTGCGGCTTTGGCCGGACCGGCAATATGTGGGGGCACGAAACCGTTGGCGTGCAACCCGATATCATTGCGATGGCCAAGGGGCTGTCGTCGGGATATCTGCCTATCTCCGCCGTTGCGGTTAGCGCCGACATCATCAAGGTTATGAAAACCGGCGGTGATTTCGTCCACGGCTATACCTATTCCGGCCATCCGGTGGCCTCCGCTGTGGCCCTGCGCAATATCGAGATACTGGAGCGCGAGCATCTGGTCGAGCGCACCCGATCCGAAACCGGCCCGCATCTGGCCAAAGCATTGGCGACGCTCAATGACCATCCGCTGGTCGGAGAGGCACGCTCGGTCGGCCTGCTCGGCGCGGTCGAAATCGTCGCCGACAAGACGACCGGTGCGCGCTTTGGCGGCAAAGAGGGCACCGCCGGACCCATGGTCCGCGACCATTGCATTGCGGGCGGGTTGATGGTGCGCGGTATCCGCGACAGCATCGTGATGTGTCCGCCGCTCGTCATATCCACGCAACAAATCGACGATATGGTTGCCATAATCCATAAGGCTTTGGACGAAGCAGAGCCAAAACTGCGGGCGATATAGATCACAACGAGCCAAAATGGCTTTCGGCACTCATTACAGAAAGAACCCATGACCCAATTGACGCTCATACGTGCGGCGACCGCTATCCTTGCGTCGTCCGCCTTGTTTTCCGGCACTACCCCCGTGTTCGCGGCTGACACCCCAGCCAAAGCCAAACCAGCCAACTTAACTTGTGATACACCCGCTTCCGGCGGCCTGTCCTATTCGGTTATCACGCCTGGCAAAGGGGACCGCCCCGGTGCGGACGCCAAGGTCAAGGTCAACTACAAAGGCGCACTTGCATCGGATGGTAGCGAATTCGATGCAGGCGAGGGGATTGAATTCAAGGTCGGCGGCGTCATTCCGGGCTTTGGTCAGGGCTTGCAATTGATGCAGCCGGGCGGTCGCTACCGTCTCTGTATCCCGTCCGCGCTCGGCTATGGCGAAGCGGGAACGGGACCGATTCCGGGCAACGCCGATCTGGTTTTTGAGGTCGATCTGCTTTCCTTCGCATCGCCGCCGCCAAAACCCATCGTGCCGCTGGCCGAACGCAGCTGCGACCAGAAAACGGCTTCGGGCCTTGGCTATCGGGTTATCACCGCCGGCACCGGCGCAAAGCCTTCGGATGCCGATATCACCTTGGTCGATTTCGCCACATTCGATGCGGCAACGGGCCAAACGGTTGACCAACGCGAATGGGAGAAGATTCCCGTCGCCAAAACTGCGCCGATTTTTGCCGAGCTGTTAAAGCTGATGCCGGTCGGATCACGCTACACCTTCTGCCCGCCAAAAGCCCCGTCAGGAGATGCGTCGACGCCCGACACCAATATCAGTGTAACCTTGATCGATGCCCGCCTCGCGCCGCCGGATTTTTAGGCCAGCAACACCACCGGACTTACCGCGGTCCAGTGCATGCTGACCTTGTCGTCCCAAGTGAAATCCTCTTGGTCGGTGCGCGACAGGTTGGGGCGGGATACGCGGATGATTCCGCCGGTTTCGAGCTGGATTTCGTACAAGGTGATGTCGCCCAGGTAGCTCATCCCCTTGATGACGCCGCGGGCGTGGTTGTGACCGTCGGGCGAATCTTTTGCCGCCGCCGCAATGGCTTTGCCCAGTCCCGGCTTGTGCAGGGTGATTTTTTCCGGGCGGATCGCGACCCAGACGGTTGCTTCGTGCGGGCCGGTGACGCCGTGGTTCATATAGACTTTGCCGACCTCCGGGCAATCGACCACCGCCTCGTCCTTCTCATCAACGATCAGCTTGCCTTCGAAGATATTCACCGATCCGACAAAATCGGCGACAAATCGATTGGCCGGATATTCATACAGGTCGGACGGCGTGGCCAGCTGTGCCACCTCGCCCTTGGCAATGACCGCAATCCGACTGGCCATCGATAGCGCTTCGTCTTGGTCATGGGTAACGGTGACAAAGGTAATGCCAACCTGATCCTGCAAATCGGCGAGCTCGAACTGCATTTGCGCCCGCAGTTTGGCATCGAGCGCCGACAGTGGCTCGTCGAGCAGCAGCACCTTGGGCCGCATCACCAATGAGCGGGCAAGCGCCACGCGCTGCCGCTGGCCACCCGACATCTGATCGGGCATCCGGTCGGCAAAGCCGCCCAGTTTAACGAGGTTCAGTGCCTCCGCCACCCGGTCTGCACGTTCCAATGCCGGAACGCCGGCGATTTTCAGACCATAGCCGACATTGTCGGTGACGCTCATGTGCGGGAACACCGCATAGCTCTGAAACACCATATTGACCGGGCGCTTGTTGGGCGGGACGTTGGCCATATCCTGCCCATCGATCAAGATCTGGCCTTCGGTCGGCATCTCGAACCCAGCGATCATTCGCAGCAACGTCGTCTTGCCGCAGCCGGACGGGCCGAGCAATACGAAGAATTCGCCCGCCAATATGTCGAGGCTGACATTGTCTACCGCGGTCACCTTGCCGAAGCGTTTGGAGACGTTGCGGATCTGGATAATGGGTTGCCGGGTTTCGGTCATATCAATGGGTTTCCGCAATGCCCTTCACGCCCTGCAATTTCAGCGCGATGAAGGTTAGGATGACGGTGAGCAGGATGAGGATGGTGGAAGCGGCATTGACCTCTGGCGTGACCGAGAAGCGGACCATGGAGTAAACTTTGACCGGGAAGGTAATCGTGTCCGGCCCACTGGTGAAAAAGGTGATGACGAAATCGTCCAAGCTAAGCGTAAAGGCCAGCAGCGCGCCTGCGACCAATGCGGGCTTGATATGCGGCAATAGAACATCGCGGAACGCCTGCCATTCGGTTGCGCCAAGGTCTTTCGCGGCCTCTTCCTCTTCCTTGTTGAAACTCGCCAACCGCGCGCGGACGACCATCGCGACGAAGAGAAAGCAGAAGGTGATATGCGCGATGGTGATCGCAGATAGGTTTAGCGGCCATGGCAAGTCAGTCGGCCAGTCGATCTTTGCAAAGAAGATCAGAAAGGCGACGCCGAGGCAGA
>JBGSLY010000465.1:0-4839 GCA_041740435.1 Parasphingorhabdus sp. | reverse complement strand
CCGATAGCGGGGTAATGCACCTGTTCATCGACGGGCCAAAGCGCCGCGAATTGCTGGACAGCGGTGTTGCCCTGCCGCCGGTGCGCCACATTATGCTGGACGCAGCAGAAGACGACGCGCCGCTGCTGTTCGACTGGATGGCGGCAGAGGGTGCGGTGCCGAGCGACCCGCACACCGGTCCCGCCGATCCCTTCAACATCATCTATTCCAGCGGCACCACCGGCACGCCCAAGGGGATTGTCCATTCGCGGCAAATGCGCTGGTACCAAATGGCGGTTGGTGAAAATTCGGGCTATGGCAAGCCGGGGCAGGTTTCGCTGTTTTCGACCCCGCTCTATTCCAACACCACGTTGGGGATATTCATCGCTACCGCCGCCTATGGCGGCACGTCGGTGCTGATGCGCAAATTTGATTGCCAGCGCTGGCTGGAACTGGCGCAGGCGCACCGGGCGAGCCACACCATGCTGGTCCCGGTACAATATCAGCGGTTAATGGATTTCCCCAGCTTTGACGATTACGACCTTAGCGCCTTCACTCATAAATATTGCACCAGCGCGCCGTTTTCTGCTGAACTCAAGGCCGAAGTGCTGCGGCGGATGCCGGGCGGGCTGATCGAAATCTATTCGATGACCGAGGGCGGCGTGGTCTGCATATTGATGGCGCACTATCATCCCGACAAGCTGCACACCGTCGGCATTCCCTGGGGCGGCAGCGAGGTGATTACCATCGACGAGCAGCTGAACCGACTACCGCCCGGCGAAATGGGCGAGCTAGTGGGCCGGTCGCGCACCATGATGTCGGGCTATCAGAACCAGCCGGGCAAGACCGAAGAGGCGAGCTGGTACGATGAAAATGGCGACCGGTGGCAGCGGATGGGAGATATTGGCCGGGTCGATGCCGAAGGCTTTGTGACCCTGATGGGCCGATCCAAAGATATGATCATCTCGGGAGGCTTTAACATCTACCCCCGCGATCTGGAGGAAGCGCTGCTCGCCCAGCCCGGGGTTGCCGATGCCGCCGTTGTCGGCGTGGCGTCGCGGCAATGGGGTGAAACGCCAGTGGGCTTTGTGGTTCTGGAGCAAGGCGCATCTCTCGAACTGGAAGCCCTGCGCGCAGCGGCCAATGCCACTTTGGGCAAGACGCAGCGCCTGTCGCGGCTACATAACATCGATGAATTGCCGCGCAGCCATATCGGCAAGATTCTGAAAACCGAATTGCGTGCGATGGCTGAACAGGCCGCAGAGGCGTAAACAAAAAAGAGGCGCCGCGAAGGGCGCCTCTCTATAATGTGTTGGCGTGTGGTTTACGCGGCAACCGCTTTGCGGCGGCGGCGACCCAGCCAGATACCGGCCAGACCCAGACCGAGCAGACCCAGTGCGCCTGGTTCAGGAACCGGGGTATTGGTGACATTGTAAGAGCGGATCGTGGTCAGATAGTCACCGCCAGTGATCGGGTTGCCCCACCAAGCCCAGAGGTTGACGTTGCTGCCCTGAATGATCAGTTTTTGCGGATGGGTGGTGTCGGCGTAAAGCGGATTGTCGGTGACCCATTGACCGTTGATCAAGCGCGTGCCGTCCAGTGCGCTCAGCACAGCGGTAAAGGTCGGGGTGGCACCGCCGGTGAACGCGGCAAAGGCGCTGCTCAGCATGGAGGCCTGGATGGTGGTCCCGGTGAAGGTCGCAGATTGCGTATCGGTATTGATCGACAACACATCGTTGTTGGTCATGGTATAGTTGTGAATGGCGGCTGCAGCCGGGTTGGCGGCGGTCAGTGCGGCCAGGGTCGCGGCGAGCGCAAGAAGCTTTTTCATAGTCAATTTCCGATCCTGTTATTCAGCGTTGCAGCAAATTGCCTTAAAAATTGCGATCTGCCTTGAACAACCCATCTGCAATGACCGTGCCAAGTAATAAAATCGTGAAAAAACAGATAGATATATATTAACCATGCCCATTATCGGGGCGGTAGTGTAATAGCCTCCGACACCGGTAGTGCTTGATCAAAAAGGTAAATGTTCCGCTTTAGGACAGGCCGAAATCCAACCATAAATATGGGGCAGGGAAGGTGCCGTTAAATGCGGTTTAACGTTGTTTGGTTAAACGCGGCGCATGAAAACACACTTTTTCCGCTCGTCCGCCCTTGCCATCGCTTTGCTTTGCACAGCCTGCTCCGGACTGACGTCCGATCCGCTCGCCGATGCCAAGACTGCGTTCGCGAAAAACGATTTTGCGAGCGCCCGGCTCCATCTGATGAACGCGCTGCAGGACGATAGCGCCAATGCAGAAGCCAATATGCTGTTCGCTCGGACGGCAATCGAGCTGGGCGACTATGCAGGGGCAGAGGCCTCGCTCAACAAACTGTCCAGTCAAAATGCCTATGCCGTACAGGCGCAGGCTCTCAAAGCGCGGATCTATTTGCTCAGCCAGAAATACAAAGAAGCGCTGGCGATGGCGCAAAAGCCTGCCGGTGAATTTTCAGCGCAGCTAAGTTGGGTCAAGATTTCGGCGCTTCTGGCGCTGGGCAGAGTGGACGAAGCGAAGGCCGCGCTGGATGATGGGCTAGCCGCGCACGCCACCGACCCCGACCTGATGGCGTTGAATGGTAATTACCATATTGCCCAGGGCAATCTCGTCGAAGCGGAGGCTATTGCGCAGCGGATGTTGAAAATTGCCTCGGCTGGCTTTCCGGCCCATATTTTTGCCGGACAAGTGGCCACGCTCAAAGGAGAACCCGCCGAAGCGCGCAACCATTTTACCAAAGCCGTCGCGATCCGTCCGCAAAATATCACCGGATTGACACTGCTCGGGCTCAACTATGCGGAAGGCGGTGACATTGCCAAGGCCCGCAAGATATTTGAACAGACCCAGGCCCTTGCCCCCAACAATCCGATGAATCTGGCCCGGTTGGCGCAGCTTGAATATGACGAAGGCAATCTCGACAAGGCTTTTCAATTGGTCCAGTCGGGCAAGGGAACGGTGGAAATCTTGCCAGCCGGGATGAAGCTGAGCGGGATGATCGACGCCCGGCGCGGCAATCATCGCCAGGCGATCGACAAGCTGCAACGCTATCTTTCGGATCATTCCGACGAGCCGGAAACGGTTGCCATGCTAGCGAAATCGCTTGAAGCCACTGGAGCCTCAGCGGAGGCACAGCGTCTGCTCGCAGCCAATCCGCTGGCGGCCCAACATGCCAAAGGAAACGCCGCTACCATCGCTCAGCCGACTGCGGAACTGAAGAGCGCCGACGCCGCGCTACGATCCAAAGATTACGCCAAGGCGTCCGCCATTTATGCTCGTTTGATCGCGGCGGGACATGATCGCAACGTGGTCATCCTTAACAACGCGGCGGTCGCCCAGATGGAACTGGGCAAGCTCGATCAAGCCATCAAACTGGGGCGTCAGGCGCTGGCCGTCGCGCCGACCGATCCGATTGTGCTCGACACCCTGGGCTGGGCGCTGGTGCAGTCCGGAGACCGCGCAAGCGGCATGGCCATGATTTCAGCCGCCTATAAGGCCATGCCGGGGAATGCGGAAATCGCCGCCCATCATCGTGAGGCGAAGGCGCTCTGACACGCTGATTAGCATGGACAGTGCAAGAGGGCGGTATTAAGCGCTTCCCTCATGTCCATTGCCCATACAGAAAACATCCTGATCGTCGATTTCGGTTCGCAGGTCACACAGCTCATTGCCCGCCGGGTCCGCGAAGCAGGCGTGTATAGCGAAATCGCACCCTTTAACGCCGCCGCAGAGGCCTTTGGCCGGTTGAAGCCGCGCGGGGTCATCCTGTCGGGCGGTCCGGCCAGCGTCACCGACGCCGACAGCCCGCGCATTCCGCAAGCCATCTTGGATAGCGGCCTCCCTCTGCTCGGCATCTGCTATGGCCAACAGGTGATGAGCGCGCAATTGGGCGGCAAAGTCGAGGGCGGAGAGAGCGGCGAATTTGGCCGGGCTTTTATCGAGATCACCGAAAAATGCGAACTGTTCGACGGGCTATGGCAAGTGGGCGAACGGCATCAGGTGTGGATGAGCCACGGCGACAAGGTAACTGAATTTGCCCCCGGCTTTGACATTGTCGCGGTCAGCGATGGCGCGCCCTTTGCCGTGATCGCCGACAATGAGCGGCGCTATTACGGGATGCAGTTTCACCCCGAAGTCGTGCACACTCCCGACGGCGGCAAGCTAATCGCCAATTTTGTTCGCCATGTTTGCGGCTGCAGCGGCGATTGGACAATGGCCGAATTTCGCGCCGCCAAAATCGCTGAGATTCGGGCGCAGGTCGGCGATGGCAAGGTCATTTGCGGCCTGTCGGGCGGCGTGGACAGCGCGGTCGCGGCGGTGCTGATCCACGAAGCGATTGGTGACCAGTTGACCTGCGTCTTTGTCGATCACGGCTTGATGCGGATGGGTGAGGCGGATCAGGTGGTCAGCCTGTTCAAGGGCCACTACAATATCCCGCTGGTCCATGTGAACGCCGAAACCCTGTTCCTCAATGGCCTTGCCGGTGAAACCGATCCGGAGAAAAAGCGCAAATTCATCGGCAAAACCTTCATCGATGTGTTCGAGGACGAAGCGCGCAAGTTTGGCGGCGCGGACTTTCTGGCGCAGGGAACACTCTATCCCGATGTGATCGAAAGCGTGTCGTTTACCGGCGGGCCGTCGGTCACCATCAAAAGCCACCACAATGTTGGCGGCCTGCCCGAACGCATGAACATGCAGCTGGTCGAGCCTTTGCGTGAGCTGTTCAAGGATGAAGTCCGGGTGCTGGGCCGTGAGCTTGGCCTGCCCGAGATATTCGTGGGTCGCCATCCTTTTCCCGGTCCCGGCCTCGCCATCCGCATCCCTG
>JBGSLY010000464.1:0-16200 GCA_041740435.1 Parasphingorhabdus sp. | reverse complement strand
CCAAAGCAACGTCTCTTCGGCGGAAGTCAGATTGTTTGTCAGGCAAATGACAGGTCGCAATGATTGTGGGACTGGTCGTGGTCGGTTGATTGAAAAATTGCGAAAGAGGAACGGATCAATTCGATTTGAACCGTTTCTTTTCCGTCACATCGATTTGCACCACGCGCCCTTCGTGGACGGTCAGTGAAACATTGCCGAATTTCAGGCCCGCCAGCGCTTCACGTACGCTGGACAGGCTTTCTTCCAAACGGCCCGCGGCCTCTTCGGAATTGGGTACGGATGGTTGGTCGTGAGTCATAACGATACTCCTTGGTAGGATTACGCCACAGGAAACAGGCGCGCGTGGCGAATGGTTAGGCCCAATTGACTGCCAACGGCGGGCGCGGGTTCAATGGCGGGGAGGTCGATTTCCAGCACTCTGGTTTCGCCGGGCATTGTGCCCTCCACCCGCCAATCACCGCCGCGCCGATAGACGCCGTTAACGGTCAGCGGCAGGCTGCCCGCCGCATCGCCGCCCGCCTCAGCCATTGAGAGTGCGACATCATGCGGGCGGAAATCGAGCCGCGCGGGGCCGCTGCCCTCCGCAATGATAGGCAGGGACAGCACGCGGTCCTGAAACCGCACCTGCCCGTCCTGCACCACCACGGGCAGACTATTGTTGTCGCCGACGAAACCGGAGACAAAGCTGCTGGCCGGATTCATATAAATCTCGTCGGGCTGGCCCAGTTGCTCAATCACGCCGTGGTCCATGACGACCACCCGATCGGCGAGTTCCAATGCCTCCTCCTGATCATGGGTCACAAAGATGGAGGTCAGTCCCATTTGTTCGTGCAGCTGGCGCAACCAGCGGCGCAATTCCTTGCGCACCTTGGCATCCAATGCACCGAATGGTTCGTCAAGCAACAACAATTGCGGCTCCACTGCCAATGCGCGGGCCAATGCCACCCGTTGCCTTTGCCCACCGGACAATTGTGAGGGGAAGCGCTTGCCCAGCCGGCCAAGCTGCACCAGATCGAGCAATTCCTCGGCCCGCGCGCGAATCACATCCTTTGCCGGGCGCGTCTTGCGCGGGCGCACGGACAGGCCGAAACCGACGTTGTCCGCAATGCTCATATGCTTGAACAGCGCGTAATGTTGGAACACAAAGCCAACATTGCGGTCCGCGACCTTTTGGTCCGACACGTCAGTTTCGTTGAACCAAATGCGCCCTTCATCGGCAAACGCAAGGCCCGCAATGATGCGCAGCAACGTCGTCTTGCCCGACCCCGATGGACCCAGCAGAGCGACAAACTCGCCATCCTTAATGTCCAGATTAATGCCCTTCAAAGCGGCGAAATCACCAAAGGCTTTCGATATGTTTTCTAAACGGATCAATGTCCTGCACTCCCGTGACTATAGCCGTATTTCCACTCAATGAGCGATTTGAACACCAAGGTCAGCAACGCCAATCCGGCGAGCAAGGACGCAACGGCGAACGCGGCGACGAAGTTATATTCATTGTACAAAATCTCGACATGCAGCGGCATGGTGTTGGTCAAGCCCCGCAAATGGCCCGACACCACCGACACCGCGCCAAACTCCCCCATTGCCCGCGCATTGCACAGCAATACGCCATAAAGCAGGCCGAAACGGATATTGGGCAGGGTCACGTGCCAGAACGTCTGAAACCCGCTCGCGCCCAGTGACAACGCCGCCTCCTCATCGTCCTTGCCCTGCTCCATCATCAACGGGATCAGTTCACGCGCGACGAAGGGGAAGGTGATGAAAATGGTGGCTAGCACGATGCCCGGTACCGCGAAAATGACTTGTATGTCATTCTCCCGCAGCCACGGGCCAAGCCACCCCTGCGCCCCGAAGAGCAGGACGAAAATCAACCCCGCGACCACCGGCGACACAGAAAACGGCAGGTCGATCAGCGTGATGAGGAAGCTTTTCCCTTTAAAATCGAACTTCGCAATCGCCCATGATGCAGCGATGCCAAACACAATGTTCACCGGCACGCTAATCGCCGCGACCAGCAATGTCAGCTTGATGGCTGAAATAGCATCGGGTTCGACGAGCGCCGCGCCATAGGCCTCCCAGCCCTTTTCCAACGCCTCCACAAACACCGCCACCAAGGGCAGGAATAAAAAGGCGAGCAGAAACGCGAGGCACAGCCCGATCAGTGCGATTTGTCCGCCGGACAGGCGGTTCTGAGACTGTGTACTCATCCCTCAAACCTCTTCCGGCTCCACGCCTGAATGACGTTGATGAACAACAACATGGCGAAGCTAACCAACAACATGATCATCGCAATCGCGGTCGCGGCGGGGACGTCATATTGCTCCAACTGCGTCACGATCAGCAAAGGTGCAATTTCGCTTTCATACGGCATGTTGCCCGCGATGAAGATGACGGATCCATACTCCCCAACCCCGCGCGCGAAGGCGAGCGCGAAGCCGGTGAGCAGCGCGGGCAGGATTGCCGGGAAAATCACCCGCACAAAAATCTGCCACGGCCGCGCGCCAAGCGAATGCGCCGCTTCCTCGACCTCTTTGCTCAAATCGCCGAGCACAGGCTCCACCGTGCGCACCACGAACGGCAATCCAATGAAAATCAGCGCAATGGTGATGCCGATAGGATTATAGGCCAGCTTAATCCCGAACGGCTCAAAATACTGCCCAATCCAGCCATTGCCCGCATACAGCGCGGTAAGCGCAATACCCGCCACTGCCGTAGGTAATGCGAAGGGAAGGTCGATCAACGCGTTGAACAACGTCTTGCCCGGAAACTCATAGCGCACGAACACCCATGCGGTCAGCAATCCGAACACGGCGTTGACCAAAGCCGCGACGAATGCCGTGCCGAAACTAATCTTATATGCCGCCATCGCGCGGTCGGAGAAACCAACCTCAAGGAAATGGTCGAACCCCATGCCCATCGTCGTGATAAAAATCGCGCTCAATGGAATGAGGACGATCAGCGATAGCCAAACCACGGTGAATCCCATGGTCAGGCCAAATCCGGGGATGATGCCACGCTTCGCCCTTGCTCGCGCCTTCGCACGGGCAGCGAGCATCTGCGGTGGTCCGCTCAATGCAATATGCGCCATAGGGAACTCTTACTTCTTCTTTGCTTTGGCAAAGATGCTGTCGAACAAGGCGCCGTCGGCAAAGAACCGCTTTTGCGCCGCCTGCCAGCCGCCGAACAGGCCATCGTCGATGGTCACCATTTTGATGGTCGGAAATTGAGTGTCGTATTTTTCCAGCACCTTGGCATCAACAGGGCGATAGAAATTGCGCGCGATGATCTCCTGCGCCTCCGGCGTGTAGAGATACTTCAAATACGCCTCCGACACGTTGGTCGTGCCGTGGCGGTCGGTGTTGCCGTTGAGCAAGGCGACCGGAGGTTCGGCCAGAATGGAGATAGAGGGGACTACAATTTCAAACTTGTCGGTGCCAAATTCCTTTTGCGCCAGAAACGCCTCGTTCTCCCACGTCAGCAGGACATCGCCGATGCCGCGCTCCACAAAGGTTGTGGTTGCGCCGCGCGCGCCGCTGTCCAGCACGGGGACGTTGGCGAACAATTTGCTAGTGTATTCCTCTGCCGCTGCGTCGCTGCCATATTTACCGCGGGCGAAGGCCCATGCGGCCAAGAAGTTCCAACGCGCACCGCCGCTGGTTTTCGGATTGGGCGTGATGACTGCGACGCCGGGTTTAACCAGGTCGTCCCAATCCTTAATCCCCTTCGGATTGCCCTTGTGAACAAGGAACACGATGGTGGAGGTGTAAGGCGCGCTGTTGTGGTCAAGGCGCTTTTGCCAATCGGGGGACAGGTTCTTGGTCCGCGCCGCGATTTCGTCAATGTCATAGGCCAACGCCAGCGTAGCGACATCGGCGTCCAGGCCGTCCATAATCGCCCGCGCCTGTTTGCCCGAACCGCCGTGGCTCATGTTGATGGTCACATCTTGGCCTGTCTCTTTTTTCCAAAGCGTGGCGAATTTGGGGTTAATCTCGTCGTAAAGTTCACGCGTTGGGTCATAAGACACGTTGAGGATTTCGATGGTTTTCGAATCGGCAGTTGCCTTTTCGCTACCGCATCCGGTGAGCAACGCTGTTCCGGCTGCCAATGCCAGCAGCAAAGCGCCGCGGCGGCCTGTCATGAAATGTCCCATAAATCACTCCCTTTACAACGGCGGTAGCACGAAGCATCGCCTGACCCCACTATCTCTATCAATTTAGTAGGGTATTGCAAGAGAGGAAATTTTAGCCCGCCTTTCGACTCGGCGCTGAAACGAAACCACCAAACGCATCATCGTGCAGCGCATCGGCAATGGTGCGCGAATCGAGCACTTGCCTGCTGGCATCATAGGCGCGGCCAAATTCGCGGCGGATAGCGCAGCTAACCTCGCTTTCGCAATCATCGCAACGTCGGTAGAACTGCCGCGATAGGCAGGGGAGGGGTGCAAGTGGCCCTTCAAAAATACGCAGAATTTCGCTAAAAGTGACCGTATCGGTGGGACGCAGCATGGCGTACCCGCCAAGCTTCCCACGGCGGCTTTCCAATATGCCCGCTT
Source organism: Parasphingorhabdus sp. (assembly GCA_041740435.1). Classification (GTDB taxonomy): domain Bacteria; phylum Pseudomonadota; class Alphaproteobacteria; order Sphingomonadales; family Sphingomonadaceae; genus Parasphingorhabdus. The sequence goes on along the minus strand of JBGSLY010000464.1, from coordinate 11,645 downwards.
TCTTCAAGTCGAGCAGAATTTGCTCCAAAAACTTATGCGGAATCGCGTTGTTGGCGGCTATTTCGGTGCTGGTCATCGCGGTCCCCTCGGGGGCCTCGGCAATGGCGAGCAAAGCGCGAAAGGCATATTTTGCCTTGTTCGAAATCATCGTTTAATCCCTATCAATATAGTTGACATTTAACCGCCCCAAGAAAATTTCGCAAGCCTCTATACCATCACCGCAAACACAGCCATCGCCACGGCAAGGCAGATGAGAGTCAATGCACCGCCCAATCTCGGGAAGTCGCGGAACCGATACCCGCCAGCTCCCATGACTACGGCATTGTTGTGATGGCCAAAGGGCGTCAAAAAGTCGAGCGATGCGCCAATCGCCACGGCCATTAAGGCTGGCTCAATCGGCGTGCCAGTGCGCGTCGCCAATCCAATGGCAATGGGGCTTAACACTGCCGCGGTCGACACATTGTCGATAAACGGCGTGATGGCGACTGATGCCAAGAGGATCATGAAGACCACTGCCAATGGCTCCCCCACCGGAATCCATTGCGCCAATGAGTTAGCGATAACCGAAGCAGTGCCTGTGCTGTCTACCGCCTGACCCATAGGAATCATGCAGGCGAGAAGGATTACGATGCCCCAGTTTACCTCATGCAACGCCGCGCGCAGGTCCATTTGGCCGCGCAGTGCCATGGCCAAAACTACGCCGCCAAAGGCCAGTTCCGGCGGCAAGACCTCCGCCGCGGTCAATGCGATGCCTACCGCAAACGCGCCTAGATTGAACCACAACCCGCGATCCTTCGCCTGAACTCGGCGGGGTGACAGTGGCAGCAGGTCGCATTGATCGGCGAGTTGTTTGAGTGCGGCAGGCTCCCCCTGCAACAACACAACATCGCCCATGCCGACCGCCAAATCGGCAAAGCGGCCCTCTATCCGGTTCCAGCGACTGGCCAGCCCGGCGACTTCAACCGGCCCGTCCACATGCAATGCAATGTCCGACACCCGCGAGCCGAGCAATAGGCTGTCCGGCATGACGACAAACTCGCGCTGAACATGGGTGTCATCCAACATCAGCGCGGAGGTGCGCAAAATGGCGCGATCGGCTTCCAATTTGCCAAGGCCGAACAGACTAATCGTGACAAGCAACACGTCATCCTCGACCAAAACGATGTCCTGCCGCCGGGCAAAGACATGCGATTGCCCCCGCACGACGCCATGAATTTCCAGCCGATAGAGTTCCTCAATCGCGGGCAATGTTCGGCCAATGAAACTGGAGGCAGAAGGAATGTAGCACTCGACCAAAAAATCGCTTGGCCCGCCCTCAATAATTTGGTCGCGCGATGCCGACATGCGCGCAAACATACGCGGTGCGGCGAGCACCAGCCAGATTAACCCAGCAACGGTCAGTGGCGCACCGACGATCCCAAGCTCGAAATAGCCAAAGCCGCGCCCGCTTTCCTTCACCAACCATTCGTTCGCTACCAAATTCGCGGGGGTTCCGGTGAGCGAACACATACCGCCCAGCAGTGTGGCAAAGGACAGGGGCATCAGCACCTTGGCCGGTGCTACCCCCACCTTGGCGGATAGGGATAAAGCCAAGGGTATCATCAAGGCCAGCGCACCGATGTTGTTTATGAACACCGATACCGACGCGCCCACCACGCAAATGCTAGCAATCATCGCGCGTTCGGTCTTGACCGTAGGGCCGAAAAATTCGCCAATCCGGTCCATCAACCCGCTGGACGAAAACACGCCTACAATCAGCAAAATTTCGATGACGGTGATGACCGCGGCGCTGGACAAGCCGGAAAAGACCGATTGCACAGGGACAACACCGGTTATAAATGCGGCGGCGAGCCCAGCCATCGCGACGTTCTCAACGCGGAATCTGTCCATCGCGAACGCAGCGAGCATGGCCACCAAGATGGCAATGATGATGACTTGATTAATGGTCATAAACGCAAACTCTGCCGCCTTTCGTCTGGAAAGCCATTGCCATGAAAGCCTATTCATTCGATGGGGTTTAAATCCCAACTTAGTCAAGGTGGTTTCCATGGATACGCAGTTGCTGATCATTTGCGCGCTGACATTCAGCATCAACCTCATCGGCGCTTTGGCCTATGCGGCGCGGATTGCGGGGGTCAGGACGCGGCGGATAGCAATGTCGTTTGCGCTCTATAATGTGCTGGTCCTGGTATCGCGCCTGTCGAACAGCTTTTTGGGGCCATTTTTGGCCAAACGGATTGAAACCGCGTTGGAGGATGGCACCGGCGACCATTTGTTGGGCGAGTTTCGGTTGATCCTGTTTTCCGCCACGTTGGCCGTGGTGGTCGGCACTTTATTGGTCCCGACAACGCAGCGTTGGTTTTGCCGCGCGATTGATCATTTTCAGGAACACCGCTCCATAGGGCGTCTGGTCCTGCACAGCTTTTCCAAGGGTGGGATAGGGTATCTGCGCCGTAATAGCGTCGCGCCAAAGCGCACCAACATGGAATTTTTGAAACAGCGTAAGGGCCTGCCAATGCGGGTGATTGCCCTGAACGTGGTGGCGCAGGCGTTGTTGACGGTGGGCGTCGTGGCGTCGCTGTACGCCGGATATCTCTACCACGAATATCGCGTTACCGCGTCGCAGTTGTCGGCGATTGTCAATGGCGTGGCGACGTTGCTGCTTTTCATCCTCATCGACCCGCAATTGTCGGTGATGACCGATGATGTAGTTGCGGGCAGCATTAGCGAACCGGACTATCGCCGCACCATCGTCTGGCTGGCGAGCAGCCGGATCGCGGGCACCATTTTGGCGCAGGCCTTGTTCCTGCCCGCCGCATGGTTGGTGGTTTATGCCGCAATGCTGATTTGATTGCTCTAGCGACATGTCGGCTTTTTATTCTTACAAAAAATAAGCGGACCCTCCGGACTGTCCAAAATTTTTGCCTTCCGCGTCGCACGTTCAGCACCAGAATGTACGGCAAGTTTTGATGGGAGCAATTCAAGCTGGGAAAGGCGGCGTTGTTCGCGATCGTTGCCATCGACAATTAAAGTGGCGTTTTTTGCGCAATTGCGCTCGACTTTATCCGCGCCCCAAGAATTGGTGCAGCTGCGGCATGAAGTCGCGTTTCACAAATGCCGCATGGTCTCCATTGACCAGCGGCTCGGGTTGGTAGCGGCGGCGCACACTTCCGGTGCGCTAGGAAAAGGACCCGAACATGACCAATACATCTGCATCAAAGCCGAGCGACCAATCCACCACTCGTAGGGTCACCCAACCCGTTGGCAAGGTCAGCAAGTCCAGCATAGTCATCACCCTGCTATCACGCACAAAGGGAGCAACGCCTGCCGAGATGTGCACGGCGACCAACTGGCAGCAACACAGCGCTCGTGCCTTTTTGACCGGCCTGCGCAAGAAGGGCTATGGAATTGCGCGTGAACAGCGTGGGGACGGTGCAACACATTATCGCATCACAAGCCATCCAGAAAAGGAGCTGCAGAATGAAAGCACATCTGTAGACGCGAAGCGCGCACCGTGACTGTCGTCGCGAATCAGCTGGCCGAGCTAATGTCCATGTCCCCTGCCGCCCTGCGTGCGCTATGGCGCGACACATTCAAATCTGTCGCACCCGACATCGGTGCAGACCTGCTGCGGCGCGGTATCGCATTCCGTCTTCAGGAACGTGCCCATGGCGGGCTGGTGGCCAGCGCGAAGCGCGACATCAACCGTCTGCGCAAGCGGGTAGAAAAGTCTGGCAGCACAGGTCCGGTGAATGCCATCGCTCTGAAGGCAGGCACACGGCTGGTGCGGACATGGAACGGGCGAACATGGCATGTGCTGGTCTGCGAGGATGGGTTCGAGTTCCAGAGCCGTCACTATAAAAGCCTTAGCCATATCGCCCGCGAGATTACCGGTGCCCATTGGTCAGGCCCACGCTTCTTTGGCTTGCGCTCCCGCAGCACCAAGGGACTGGGGCATAAGGTGCAGCCACCGTTGGAATCGGACCCACAGCATGGTTGAGCACCGCCCGCGCCGCCGCTGTGCGATTTATACGCGCAAATCGACCGAGGAGGGTCTGGAGCAAGCCTTCAACAGTCTCGATGCCCAGCGTGAAGCCTGTGCGGCCTATATCCTAAGCCAAGCCAGCGAAGGCTGGGAGCCACATCCGGAACTCTATGACGATGGCGGGTTCTCAGGAGGCAACATGGACCGACCGGGCCTCAAACAACTGCTGGCTGACGTTGCAGCAGGTAAAATCGATATCATCGTCGTTTACAAGGTTGATAGGCTCACACGCAGCCTCGCCGACTTTGCCAAAATTGTGGAAATACTCGACAGCCATGATGCTAGCTTCGTCAGTGTTACCCAGTCGTTCAACACCACAACCAGCATGGGAAGGCTAACCCTGAACGTTCTGCTATCGTTCGCCCAGTTTGAGCGCGAGGTTACTGGCGAACGTATCCGCGACAAGATAGCTGCATCGAAGCAGAAAGGCATGTGGATGGGTGGTGCGGTGCCATTGGGCTATCGTGTCGAAAACCGCTGTTTGCTCATCGATGAAGACGAGGCAAAAACCATCCGCTACATCTTCAATCGATATGTTGCGCTCAAATCAGTGCCCAAGCTCGTCGACGACCTCGCTGCACAAAATATCAGAACCAGAACCCGCGTGCTGACCAGCGGGCGCAGCATCGGCGGTGTCCATATCGGAACCGGCGCGCTCGCCCTGCTGCTCAAGAACCCTGTCTACATCGGTAAGACAAGACACAAAGAAAATATCTACGATGGTGCCCATATGCCATTGATATCGACAGAGCTGTTTGACGAGGTCCAATCGATTATTGCTGCTAACTGCCATGACAAAATGTGTGGCCGCAAAAGTCGCAACCCGAGCCTGCTCACCGGCATGCTGTTTGACCCTGATGGTCGGCCGATGTCACCCTGCCATGCCGTCAAACAATCACGGCGTTATCGCTATTATGCGACCCGCCTCAAACCACTGGAAGACAAGTCATCGGCTTGGCGGATGCCATCGGGGGCGCTGGAGAAGCTTGTGATTGATACGATTGCGAAGGAGCTTGGCACTGTTCAATCCAATCATAACGATGATGCTGGTGCATATGTTGAACAGATGCAGCAGAATCAGAACATGGCAGATGCCCTGCCCCGAATGAGTGTGGCGGCTGCGCGAACGTTTCTGCTGAACTTTCAGACCAACGTAGCAATCGGCAAAGAGACGATTACAGTTACACTGCAACTTCCCTATCGCACCGAACCTGCAATCCTCATGGTCAATGCAAAGCTGGTAAGTAGGGGAACTGACTTAAAACTTGTTACAGCACCCCACGGCAGCGCGCTGAACCTTACCCCAGACCCTGTTTTGTTAAAACTGGTTGCGCAAAGCTTTGCAGCGCGTGACCTGCTCATCTCTAACACGCCATCACTGATGGTTGGCGGCTACAGCAAGCGCCACCTTGCAAAACTTGCCCGCCTGAGTTGGCTGGCGCCTGATATCATCTCCGCCATCATTGATGGGCGCCAACCTGCAGCACTCACGGGACGGCGGTTCCTGCGTGCCAGCGACATACCGCTCGATTGGGCAAGTCAGCGCGCGATGTTCGGGTTTATCTGAAATTGTGCATAAGTACGCCGGTTCTTGACCCGCTGATATAAAGCGGAACTCGGTCACTAGCATTTAGCAACAATCGCAATGCCGCCTCCGTCAATCACCAACTGCAACTGGGATCCGGTTTTTGGGGCCTGGAGATAAACTCCACAAATGCACCACGTCAGCAATCCGCAAAGGGTCTCTTGGCACCAATGTTGATAGCCTTACTCGGCTAACCTGCGGATAAGTCGGGAGTAAATGCCTCAAATGTCGTGAGGCCCAGTTCTCCGAAAGCGCCGGTCGAAGAAATGGTGCTGCTGGAGAGAATTGAACTCTCGACCTCAGCCTTACCAAGGATGCGCTCTACCACTGAGCTACAGCAGCCCACCATTTCCGCTCGAAACCCGATGGGCGTCGAGCGCGGCCTATGGCGAAAGGGTAAAGGTTTTGTCAAGCGCCGTTGTGTTTTCGCGGGCACAATGGCAAAATAGCCGTGATGACCCACGAACAAAAACCCAAAATTCCTTCAGCCAAGGACCGCGAAAAGGCCGAGCGGCTGGCTGAACAATTGCGCGCCAATCTGCGCCGCCGCAAAGAGCAAGCGCGGGAGATGAAGGGGAAGGATTAGGGCGGAACAGGCTTGATTTAGGCTCACATAGACCTGTGCTCCCGCGCAGGCGGGAGCCTTGGCCGCATACGCTGCGCCCAGTTGCCAAGGCTCCGGCCTGCGCCGGAGCACAGATTGCTTGCTCTAACCCCTATCCGGGGCAATGTCCTCAAACGCCGCCACATCGGCGATAAACTTCTCGGCCACCGGCTGCACCGTTTCGGTCGCGGGATCAAACCAGACATAAGTCAAGGTGATCCGGTTGAGCAGCACATCGCCGCGGACAATATGGACCAGCGCGCTGTAACTGGTGCGGCCAAAGCGGGTAATCCGAACGCAAATGTCGATCAAATCATCGGCCTTGGCAGGGCTTCGGAAATCCACGTCAGCATGACGCACCCAATTGTCGCCGCCATAATAAGCGATAAAGCCGGTCATCGAACCATCATCCGATTTCCCCGCCATCAGCGCGCGGAAATATTCGGTGATGCCCACATCGGCAAAGGCGAGGTAATTGGCGTTGAAGACAATCCCCTGCATATCTGCCTCGGCATAGCGGACGCGCAGCGGGGTTATTAGGCGGAAACCGGCGCGCGGGTTCAAGGCGGGATCAGCTTCGCTCATCGCGGTCGATGCTCCGTTCCCAGTCCGGCGGTGATGAAGATTGCGCTGGCCTCCCCGGCAATATCCGCCGTGTGCCAGCATCCGGGCGGGTTGATCGCATATTCGCCGGAGCCGATGGTTACGCTGGTGTTCGTGCCGTCGGCCAATTCCTGATGCAGCGTCATTTGCCCGGCGGTACAGATCACCACTTCGGCGCCATGCGGATGCATTTCCCAACTGTCCCAACTGGCATCGAAACGGAACAGGCTGACCAAGCGGCCCTCTAAACCATCGGCCGCATCGTAGCGCGCGCCATAACCGTCATACCAATCCATACCGATAAACGGGGGTTGAACAACCGCGCTCGCCCCCATCCCAAGATGAACAAACTGCTCTTGCAAGTTCGGCATATTCCCCCCGTTTTAAACAGCAACAGGCTTTGACAATTGCCCGGATAAGTCAAGCAATAACGCCTTGGGCTTGCTACGCCTTACCGTGTCCCCGCGTAGGCGGGGACCTAATTGCCTGCTAGGCAAATTTGTGCGCCGCCTACGCTTGAATTTCTGATGCAGGACATAGATTCCCGCCTTCGCGGGAATAGACAGGTGATTGTCAAGACTGCGATGCTTACGCGATCAGGACTGAACCTATCCCATCACAAAAGCATTCAGCTTATTCCCATCCGGATCGCGGAAATATCCAGCGTAAAAACCTTCGCCGCGCGGACCCGGCGCTCCTTCGTCGCTGCCGCCATGCGCCATGGCAATGTCATACAGCCTATGAACCTGCTCCTTATCCTTGGCTTGTAATGCGACCATCACCCCGTTGCCGACACTGGCCGGATTGCCGTCAAACGGCTTGCTGGCGGCAATCCCTGCCGGACCGTCGGGCGTGCCCCAGGCAATAAAACTGTCGAAATCCATCATTCGGCCCACGCCCATTTCGGCGGCAATCGCATCATAAAACTTCGCCGCACGTGGCAAATCATTGGTTCCCACCGTCACATAACCGATCATAGTCATTCTCCCGATTCGCTTGTTCTGTATGGAACATTAAGTGAACAGGACAACCTCGTCAATCCCAAAGCGCTCTTGCATTCTAGCGGCTTTCGGGCCATCGCGTCATCCATCTTCTGCTGGCCCTGGCAGCATGGCGGCGTAAAGGAATCATCGATGGAACAGCTTGGCCCCGCATCGCACAGCTATTATTCACAGCGCCTTCGTTTGCATTACGCCGATTGGGGCAATAGCGACGCGCCGCCGCTGATCCTGCTGCACGGCGGGCGCGACCATTGCCGCAATTGGGACTGGACGGCGCAGCAATTGCGTAAAGATTGGCACATCATCGCCCCTGACCTGCGCGGCCATGGCGATAGCGGATGGGCCGCCGATGGCAATTATCCGATGATCGCTTATGTCTATGACCTGGTGCAACTGGTGCATCAGCTCGATCTGGCGCCAGTCACTATTGTTGCCCACTCGCTGGGCGGGAATATCGCGTTGCGTTTTGCCGGTCTTTATCCCGACCGGGTCAAAAAACTGGTGGCGATTGAAGGGCTAGGGCCATCACCCGCTGTGCAAGCCGAGATGGACAGCAAGGGCATGGCGGTTCGCCTGCGCGAATGGATCGACGGCAAGCAAAAATTTGCCGGACGCCAACCCCGCCGCTACCTCAGCTTTGCCGCCGCATTCGACCGGATGATGGAAGAAAACACGCATTTGAGCGAGGAACAGGCCCGGCACCTGACCATCCATGCGGTGATCCGCAACGAAGACGGCAGCTATAGCTGGAAATTCGATCCGCTAATCCGCAACTGGTGGCCGGTCGATATTTCGCACGGCGATCTCGAGGCGATTTGGCAATCAATCACCTGCCCGACCGAGCTTTATTATGGCGAAGACAGCTGGGCCTCCAATCCCGAGAAAGACGGTCGGATCGTGCATTTTGGCGAAAATGTATCGGTCAAGAGTTTTGCCAAGGCCGGACATTGGCTGCATCATGACCAGTTCGATGCTTTTATGGCGGCGATCCGGGATTTTTTATAGACGATTGCGTCGATGCATCGCAGTTCGAACATTTGACAAACTATTCTAACACGAAGCTCGTCATTGCGAGCGCGGAAACTTGGATTCGGAAAAACCGCTACAAGCGAGCCAGTGCCTGATCCCGACCGATCAGCGGCAATAGCGCCGCCATGTCCGGGCCGTGATCTTTCCCCGTCAGCGCCAGCCGCAGCGGCATGAACAACGGCTTGCCCTTGCGGCCCGTGCTGTCCTTGAGCTGTCCCGTCCAGCGCTTCCAGATGTCATCGCTCCAGTCCAGCATCTCCAGCGCGGCGCGCGCGGCGGCAATATAGCCTGCATCTTCCGCCGCCGACTCCGGCGCAGTTATCGGTCCTGTGACCACCTTCCACCATTCCGCAATTTCACCCATATGGTGCAAATTGGGCCGGATCGCTAACCAAGCCGCTTCGCCCATGCCCGCTGGCAGGCGTTCCGCCACGGCATCATAGTCGAGCAAGTGCACAATATGCTGATTGAGCCGCGCCAGTTCCTCATCATCGAACCGCGCCGGGGCGCGGCCGAATTTGCTGAAGTTAAAGCTCTCCAACAGCGGCGCGATATCGGTGACCGCCTCCACCGAATCGCTGGTCCCGATCCGTGCGAGCAATGCGACCAGTGCAATCGGCTCGATATGCTGGTCCTTGAATGCCGAAACGCCCAGCGAGCCCAGCCGCTTCGACAATTTGCCCTCGCTTCCGGTCAGGAGCGCCTCGTGCGCGAATTGCGGCGGCGCAGCGCCCAGAGCCGAAAACATCTGTACTTGCACCGCGGTGTTGGTGACATGATCCTCGCCGCGCACCACATGGGTGATGCCCATATCGACATCATCAATCGCGGAGGGCAGCATATAGAGCCAGCTGCCATCGGCGCGGCGGATGACCGGATCGGACAGCTGGCGCGGGTCGAACTTCTGCGGCCCCCGGATCATATCGTCCCACATAATCGGCGTATTATGGTCAAGCTTGAAGCGCCAATGCGGGGCTCGCCCCTCCGCTTCCAAGGCCGCCCGGTCGGCATCGGACAGCGTCAAAGCGGTCCGCTCATAAATTGGCGGCTTGCCCGCGCCGAGCAGAATTTTGCGGCGCAGATCGAGCTCTTGCGCGGTTTCGTAACAGGGATAGACCCGGCCCGCGTCGCGCAGCGCGGCGAATTTTTCTTCGTATAAGGCAAAGCGCGCCGACTGCCGCTCCTCAGCGTCAAAGTCCAGCCCCAGCCAGGCCAGATCGGCGCGGATGCCATCGACAAACCGCTCCTCACACCGCTCCGCATCGGTATCGTCGAGCCGCAGCAAAAAGCGCCCGCCCTGCTGCTTCGTGAACATCCAGTTGTGGAGCGCGGTGCGAATATTGCCGACATGCAAATGGCCGGTCGGCGACGGAGCGAAGCGAGTGGTGATGGTCATACTGTCCTGAACGCATTGGTAATCGGATAGCGCCGGTCGCGGCCGAAGTTGCGGGTGCCTAGCTTGACCCCCGGCGGGGCTTGGCGGCGCTTATATTCGGCGATGTAGAGCATGCGTTCGATGCGGGTCACCGTTTCCCGGTCATGGCCGCGCGCAACCACCGCGTCGACCGACAGCTCCTGCTCGACCAGCCCCAGCAATATGTCGTCGAGCACCGGATAGGGCGGCAGGCTGTCCTCGTCCTTCTGATCGGGGCGAAGCTCTGCGCTCGGCGGTTTGGTGATGATAGTCTCCGGCATCACCGGACCCTTGGGGCCAAGACCGATGCGGGGAGCATGCGCGTTGCGCCAGCGCGACACCGCGAACACCGTCATCTTATAAGCGTCTTTCAGCGGGTTATAGCCGCCCGCCATATCGCCATAAATGGTCGCATAGCCGACGCTCATCTCGCTCTTGTTGCCGGTGGTCAGCAGCATATGGCCAAATTTGTTGCTGAGCGCCATCAGGGTCACCCCGCGAATCCGCGACTGGATATTCTCCTCGGTGATGTCTACAGTGGCGTCGGCGAAACTGTCCGACAGCATCGCGTCAAACGCCTCCACCGCCGCCGCAATCGGGATGGTGTCGAGGCGGCAGCCGATCATCGCCGCACAGGCCGCCGCGTCGTCCAGGCTCTCCTGACTGGTAAAGCGGCTGGGCAGCATCACGCACCATACCCGGTCCGGCCCCAGCGCATCGGCGGCAATCGCCGCACAAAGCGCGCTGTCAATCCCGCCCGAAAGGCCAAGCACCACGCCGGGAAAGCGGTTGCGATCCACATAGTCGCGCAGGCCCATGACCATCGCGCTGTAAATATCCGCCGGGTGATGTTCCCATGTCGCAATCTCGCCCGTGTCGCAGACCCAGCCATCTGCTCCGCGCGACCAAGACGTCCGCCGAACATGCTCCTCCCAATCGGGCAAGCGGTGCGCGGTGGAGCCATCACTGTTGAGCACGAACGAACAACCATCGAACACCAGCTCATCCTGCCCTCCGACCCGGTTGAGGAACAACAGCGGCAGGCCGGTTTCGCGGACCCGCGCGGCAAACACCTCGCCCTCGCGCCGCTCGTCCTTGTCAATCTCATACGGGCTGCCGTTGACCGAGATCAGGATTTCCGCACCGCGATCCTTGAGGTGACTGCACACCCCCGGCAACCAGCCATCCTCACAAATCGGCAGGCCCAGCTGCACCCCGCGAAACGCCACCGGTTCCGGCATCGGGCCAGAGGCGAACAGCCGCTTTTCGTCGAACGTGCCATAATTGGGCAGCTCCACCTTGTACCGCACCGCCGCAACCGCCCCGCCGTCGAGCAGCGCAAGGCCGTTGTAAAGCTTGCCGCC
>JBGSLY010000463.1:0-2944 GCA_041740435.1 Parasphingorhabdus sp. | reverse complement strand
GCTGGCCGGATGCCAGAGCGCACCGGAGCTTAGCCTGACCGAAGCGATTCGCCGGTTATTGACGCTGGCATCGCAAAATGCCTTTGCCGACCTGATCCGCGAAAATGGATTTCTCAGCAGCCAGATCGCGAAATTGCAGGTCCCCGAATTTCTGGGCGGCAGCAACGTCAGCCTGCTCGCCGGTTTGCTACTCAATTCCCGTCCGGTGCAGGACCGCTTGCTAAGAGTCGTCAACCGTGCGGCGGAAAAAGGCGCCGATCTGGCCGCGCCGATTGTCGCGGAAACCGTGCGCAACATGAGCATCGCCGACGCACTGTCGATTGTGCGCGGCGGCCCGTCTGCGGCGACCGATCTGCTGCAAAGCCAGCTTGGCGGCGCACTGATCGATAGGATGCTGCCGGGGGTTGAGGGCGGGCTGCGCCTGTTCGACAATGAGATTATCAGCCAAGTGATCAGCAGGGTTGCCAATGTCGATCTCACCCGCATTGTCGGCGATGTCGCGGGCAAGGCCAATAGCGCGATTTTCCGGGCGATTGCCGCTCAAGAAGCCAATATCCGCACCAATCCGGCGGCCACCAACGACCCGTTGCTGATTGCTGTATTCGGGCTGCGATAAATCGAAACCAAAGGGATAATTGCACAATGACACTCAATCCGGCCATAGAGGCCATGCTAGCGATGATGGCCGAAGGGCCAGCCCTTGATTTTTCCACCGCCAGCGTCGCGGAGGCGCGGGCAGTGTTTGATAACCCGGTTCCATATGGCCCGCCGCCAGAGGTTGCATCGGTGCGCGATATCGAACTGGCGCTGGACGGACGCACTTTGGCGGCGCGGCTGTATTTACCATTGGAGCAGGACGGCGCGGCTTTGCCCTTGGTCCTGTATTTTCATGGCGGTGGCTGGGTCTTGGGCAACCTCGACACCCATGATGTGCCTTGCCGCGCACTCTCCAACGCCAGCAAAGCAGCCGTGCTCTCGGTTGCCTATCGATTGGCACCCGAACATCCCTATCCGGCGGCGGCAGAGGATTGTTACGCCGCGACCGTGTGGGCAGCAAACAATGCCGATATGCTGGGAATCGATGGCACGCGCCTAGCGGTGGCGGGGGACAGCGCGGGCGGCAATCTGGCGGCGGCGGTGGCTTTGATGATCCGCGACCGGGGCGGTCCGGCCTTGGCGCATCAGCTGCTTATCTATCCGGTCACCGACACCGATTTTGACCGAGCATCTTACAAGGCCAATGGCGGCGGCAATTATTTCCTGTCCACCGATGCGATGCGCATGTTCTGGGACCGGTATCTGGGTGACATCGCCGGGGAGGACGCGCCTTTGGCCAAGCTGATCGACAGCGACCTTGCCGGACTGCCGCCCGCCACAGTGATTACTGCACAATATGATCCGCTATGCGATGAGGGTACGGCCTTTGCCCAAAAACTTTCCGCCGCCGGTGTGCCAACCGATTATCACTGCGCACCCGGCATGATCCACGGCTTTTTCAACATGTTCCAGATCGTTCCCGATGCGGTGCCATGGATTGAAAAAGCGGGTGCCAATTTGGCGAAGGATTTTGCGGTTTAGGTCGAACCATCTTGTCCCCCTCCCGTAAACGGGAGGGGAGTTAAAGCGCATAGCGAAGTTCGCAAGCCAGACTTCTCGACACCATCCGGCAGCAATGGCATACCCAGTAGCGAACGGAGTTCCGCCATGGGCCAAGTTATTCGCCCCTTTTCCATCGAGATCCCGCAATCTCAACTGGACGATCTCCATCACCGGCTCGACCGCGCCCGTTTTCCGGAGCAAGAAACCGTTGCCGACTGGTCGCAAGGCATTCCGCTTGCCTTCACCCGATCGATGGCCGAATATTGGCGGCATAGCTATGACTGGCGGCGGTGCGAGGCGGAGCTTAATAAATATTCGCACTTCCTGACCGAAATCGACGGGGTGGATATCCATTTCATCCATATCCGTTCGCCAGAAGCAGGCGCACGGCCCATGATCATGACCCATGGCTGGCCGGGGTCGGTGATAGAATTTCTCGACGTTATCGGCCCGCTGACCAATCCGGTGGCGCACGGCGGGCGGGCAGAGGATGCCTATCACATCGTCCTGCCCTCGCTGCCCGGCTATGGTTTTTCCGGCAAACCGGCGGTGACCGGATGGGGTATAGACAAGATCGCTGAGGTCTGGGACACGCTGATGCAGCGGCTGGGCTATGACCGCTATTTTGCCCAAGGCGGCGATTGGGGGGCGATGGTCACCAGTTGTATCGGCGTCCAGAACAAGGGACGCTGCGCCGCTATCCACGTCAATCTGGCGATCGTCGGCGCACCGTCGGCGGAGATGATGGCGGCTCCCACCAGCGAGGAGCAGGCGGCGCTTGTCCATTTTGCCAAATACCAGACGATGGGCGCGGGCTATGCGGAGATACAGCGGACCCGGCCACAGACATTGGGCTATGGCCTTGCCGACTCTGCAGTCGGACAAATGGCGTGGATTGTCGAAAAATTCCAGGGCTGGGCCGATGACACGAAGCTGCCCGATGAGAGTTTTTCGCGCGACCGATTGCTCGACAATGTCATGCTCTATTGGCTGGGTAACACCGGGGCATCCTCGGCCCGGCTCTATTGGCACAGCTTTGCCGCGCCCAATGTCGAGCCGATTCTGATGCCATCGGGCACCAGCATTTTCCCGCACGAGATCGTCCAGCCCTCCCGCCGTTGGTGTGAGCAGCGATTCAAGGACTTGCGCTACTACAACCGCCCCGAACACGGCGGGCATTTCGCGGCATTGGAAGTGCCCGATCTGTTTATGACAGAAGTCCGCACCTGTTTTGCCGGGATGGAGCTATAGAATAATGCTGGCGATCATCGTCCGGCGGATGATGACCGCGATCCCGACCTTGTTGGTTATTGTTTTGGGATCGTTTTTTCTGATGAAGCTGGCC
>JBGSLY010000462.1:0-4201 GCA_041740435.1 Parasphingorhabdus sp. | reverse complement strand
GGCGGTGGCGGCGGTGATGACGAGCCGGTCAGCCCTTAAAGGGCGATCAAAACCTAACCCCGGCTTGCTGACACCAGCGTTTCGCGGGTGATCGGATAACCCATGCCTTCGGGGATGCAGAGGTATTTCTCGCCATTTTCCTCGGCGATGTGCGGCCCGATCAGGCTGACCGGATATTGGGCGGCATGCGCCTGTGCCTCGGCAAAATCGTTGAACTGCGCCAATCGCTCCAGATTGCGGCGGGTGGGGAAGATGATCTTGAGCAAGCCCTGCTCCGCCTTGTCTAGTACGCCCGCTGCGCTGCTCCAGAACAGATTGTAATTCTCGGTCGCATCAACGGTGGCGTCGGCGGCGTGATCGTCATGCCGCGCGAGGTAAAAGCGGGTGTCAAACACCCGCCGCTCGGCAAACGGCGGGCACCAGCGGGCAAAGGGGATCAGGAGATCAAGCTGCGGATGCCAATCAAAGCTGCGGCAAATATCGGATAGGGCCGTACCATCGTGCAGCGCGCGACGGGCCTCGACCAACCGCGCAGGTTCCAGATCGCCGTCCAATGCGATTGCGACACCGGTTTCCTCTAGCGATTCCCGGATCGCGGCCAGCCGTGCGCCGCCTTCCTCCACATCGTACAAGCCCATGGCGGTGGCAAAAGCATAGTCGGCATCATCGACCCGTCCGCCTGGAAAAACAGCCGCTCCGGCAGCAAAAGCCATTTTGGCCGACCGTTCCACCAACAACAGATCGGGCGGCGTATCCCCCGGCTGATCGCGGAAAATCACCACGGTGGCGGCAGGTTGCGGCTTGGGCATGTCCGCACCGGTCAGCGCGTCGATACGGGGCAGATTGGTCGCGGGTGCAGGGTCATTCATGCGCGCGATAAGAGACGAGCAGACACAGTTTGCCAAGCAATATTTTAACTGTGCGGTTAGTGCCGTCCAGCAATCAGATAAATTGCCTTGCCGCTGTGTCCGTGCCAAAAGAGTGCTATGGGGATAGTCGAACTTTTGGGTCTGGCGGGCAGCGTTAGCCTGCTATCCGGGTGGCGGCTGTATTTGACGGTGTTCATCACCGGACTCGCCATGCGGTTGGAGTGGATTACCTTGCCGGAAAATCTGGCGGTGCTTGATGTGCTCGCTAACCCTTGGGTGCTTGGCGTTAGCTTGCTCGGGGCGCTCGCCGAATTTTTTGCCGACAAGATAGCGCTGCTCGATAGCGTTTGGGACACGGTCCACACCGTCATCCGTCCGCTGGGCGGAGCGTTGCTCGCGCTCGCCGTGGTCGATGCGCAGGACCCGGCTTGGCAAGTTATCACCTTTTTGCTGGGCGGCGGCGCGGCGCTGGTCAGCCATGGGGCTAAGGCCGGTGCGCGAGCTTTGGTCAACACCAGTCCCGAACCGTTCAGCAATGTGGTGCTATCGACGGGCGAAGACGTGGCGACCGGCGGCCTGTTGCTGCTTGCCTTTGGCAATCCGTTGCTGGCGGTTGGCATTTCCATTGTGCTGCTGATCGCGTGTCTCTGGCTGGTGTACAAGGGCTACCGTTTCTGGCGGCGGCTAACCAATCGTCCGCCAGGCGCTGGCGATCTCGGCGATGGTGTCGCGTAACTGGGGCAGCATTTCCGCCCTGCTGCGCCGGTCGGCGGTCAGCAAACAGGCCCGCGCCCAGCCATAGATTCGCGCCAGCGTTGCGGCAATTTCCGGACCCTTGCGGTGGTCCAACGAGATTATAAGCGAGTCAATGATCGTCACCGCGCGCTGCTGTCGATCGGCGGCAAGCGCATGTTTTTCGAGCCGCTCGGCGAGGCACAATTCTTCCAGCAGCGCATCGAGTTCCTCGAATAACAGGGCGACCAACTGATGCGGTGAGGCACTCAGCACCTTTGCCCGGGCGGCAATACGGCCATAATCCTGTCCTGCGGTTTGGTAATTTTCAGAAAATGGCATCTTATTCCTGACTGTTCCAGGCATCGACCTGTTGGCTGATATAGCTTTGGGTGGCGCGCAGCACGGCGAGCTGGCGGTCCATATCGGCAAAACTACGCTGAAGCAGCGCCTCGGTGCGCACCATGTCGCTGTCCAGACGCTCCCGAAGCTCGGCGATCTGGCTTCGGGTGTTTTCCAGCCGTAGCTTGGCCTGAACCAGCGGGCCTTCGTCGTCCTGCAACCGGTCGCGCACCGCCTGTACCACATCGGAAATTCCGGGATTGGCGGCGTCGGGTTGCACGGGATCAAGCATAGTGGTCACGGCATCGGGATCGGCGGCCAATGCGGCGTCGAGCATCGCGGCGTTGACCGACAAGGTCCCGTCGCTCGCGGTGCGCACGCCAATATCCGACAGGCGGCGATAGGGACCGGAGTCGGTCAGGGCGGCGCTGCTGATCCGCGACAGCGATTGCATCATTGTGCGCACCGCGCTGTTGCCAGCGAGCGGACCGCCCTCCGCGCCCACCAATCCCGGGGCGGTTGCGGCGTTCAACGCTTTGCGCAGCACGTTATAGGCATCGACAAATTCGGTGACCAGATCGCGAACGGCGGTCACCGGCTGATTGCCGCTGATCGATAGCACGCTTCCGGGCGCGGCGCTGAGCAGGCCCACCGATACACCGGGAATGGCCGTGTCAATCTGGTTGCTGGAATAGGTCAGATCGATATCGTCCAGCCGGATATGAGCATCGGCGGCCGCCGCTACTTCGGTCATACCGCCGCCGCCTGAGGGAAAGGCGAACTGAGCAAAATCACCGGCCAAGGTAAAGCCCTGATCCGCCCCCTCTGAGCCTTCCAGCACTAACCGGGTTCCCGCATTATCGGTCAGCAGCGATGCGGTGACGCCGGTCTGTGCCGCGTTGATCGCGGCGGCCAATTCCCCGAGCGTATCGCCGCCGGGGTTAAGAGTTATCGTATTGGTCCCCGTCGCCGTCGTGAGGGTCATCGTCCCGCCGCCAAGCGCATGCGTAGGGCCCGACAATGGCGCGGAAACCAACCGCTGAGCAGAGGCCAGCGAAACTACTTCCAGCATGGCGGGCAATCCTTGCGGTGCGGTGCCATCGATCCGGGAGACGCTCGCGATAGTCGGTGCACTTGACACCAGTTCCCCGGCAAACCGCCGCCCGTCGAGCAGGCCCTGCAAGGCACTGGCCAGCACATCAAGCGATGATGATGCAGAGGCCAATGCCGAGATCTGCGCTTGGTTAAGCTGTTCGCGCTGCCGCAGCACAGCCTCGCGCGGACCACGGCTCGCACGCAACAGGTCCGCAACCAGTTCGGCAGAATTCACCCCGCTGCTGCCGCCGATCAAATTGGAAATGGATGTGAACATCAAAGCGCCTTTCGTACGAGCAGAACGGATCGGGCGTGTGCGAGTTTAGTCCGCAACCCGGCATTGACATTCCCGCCGCAGCATCGGACGTATTGGCGATGAATTCGCTAGCTGAAGCCCTAGACCGTGCACGGCACTATTCGCCCTTTTTGCGGCTGTTGGCTGAACGTCAGGGGGAATTGACGGATTTGCTGGCGGCGGGTGATCAGGATGCGGCGTGGGAATGGACCGTCAATGCGGGCACGGGCGCGGCGTCAGTGCGCCAAGCGCTTCGGCGCGAAAAATCGGCGCTGGCGCTCACATTGGCGGTCGGCGATTTGGCGGGACATTTGTCGCTGGATGATGTCATTAGCCGCCTGTCCGATTTCGCCGACCGGGCGCTCGATCTGGCGCTGGCCGATATTGTGGAACAGCGCTCCCCCGACCAACTGCCGCAGGGTTTTGCCATTATCGGGCTTGGCAAGCACGGCAGCCGCGAGCTCAATTATTCCTCCGACATCGACCCGATCTTTGTTTACGACCCGGCCAGCATTCCGATGCGCGGGCGCGAAGAACCGGCGGATGCGGCGCGCAAAATCGGACAAGCTTTGGTCGAGGCGCTGTCGGCGCGGGATGGCGACGGCTATGTGTTTCGCGTCGATATGCGGCTGCGCCCCTCGCCAGAGGTGAGCCCGATTGCCCTGCCGGTCGAGGCGGCGATTGGTTACTATGAATCGAGCGCGCTGACCTGGGAGCAATCGGCCTTTATCCGCGCCCGGGTGGTGGCGGGCGACCGGGCTTTGGGGCAATATTTTCTCGACGCGATCCGCCCCTTTGTCTGGCGACGCTCGCTTGACTATGGCGCGGTGCGCAACATTGCCGATGTCACAAGGCAGATCCGCGACCA
>JBGSLY010000461.1:0-2467 GCA_041740435.1 Parasphingorhabdus sp. | reverse complement strand
GATCCTTCCCTTGGTGTTTATTGACGGTGATCGTCTGGAATTGGAAGAAGGCGCGCCCTGATCCAACCGTTCGGTACGGTTTAAATGCCGCCACCGGACCCGATATCACTGCTTTCCCAGCGCAAATGCAAAAAGGCGTTTGCCCGTATCTCCATTTCAGGAAATTCTTATGTTCGGCGGACTAGCCAAATCCATTTTCGGGTCTTCAAACGACCGTTATGTCAAAACCATTCTGAAAATCGTTGATAAGATCAACGCTTTTGAACCCTCTATTGAGCCGCTAACAGACGAAGCTCTGGCGGGTAAAACGGTCGAGTTCCGTTCGCGGCTTCAGCAAGGTGAAACGCTGGACGACCTGTTGCCAGAAGCTTTCGCTGTGGTGCGCGAAGCGGCGAAGCGAACACTGGGCCAAAGGCACTATGATGTCCAAATGGTCGGCGGGATCGTTCTGCATCGCGGCGAAATTGCTGAAATGCGCACCGGTGAAGGCAAAACCTTGGTCGCAACGCTGGCCTGTTACCTCAACGCGCTGGAAGGGAAGGGCGTGCATGTCGTTACGGTCAATGACTATTTGGCCCGACGCGACTGCGAATGGATGGGACAGGTTTACCGGTTCTTGGGTCTGACCACCGGTGTGATCGTGCCCAATATCGGGGAGCATGAACGCCGGGCCGCCTATCAAGCGGATGTCACCTACGCGACCAACAACGAACTTGGCTTCGATTATCTGCGCGATAATATGAAGCATGAGCGCGGGCATATGGTCCACCGCCCGTTCAACTTCGCCATTGTCGACGAGGTGGATTCGATTTTGATCGATGAAGCGCGCACGCCGCTGATCATCTCCGGTCCGACCGAGGACAAGTCCGATCTCTATGTTTCTGTCAACGCGATGGTCCAGTTGCTCGATGAAAATGACTATGAGAAGGACGAAAAAACCAAGCAGGTAACCCTGACCGAAGACGGTACGGAAAAGGCCGAACGATTGCTGGAAGAGGCCGGATTGCTGGTCGGTTCCAATCTGTATGACTTCGAAAACACCCTTGTCGTCCACCACCTTAATCAGGCGCTGCGCTCCAACATCATGTTCAAGCGCGACACCGATTATATCGTCAAGGATGGCAAGATCGTCATCATTGACGAATTTACCGGGCGGATGATGGATGGCCGCCGTTGGTCCGATGGTCTGCATCAGGCGGTGGAAGCCAAGGAAGGCGTTAAGATTGAGCCGGAAAACCAGACCTTGGCCTCGATTACTTTCCAGAACTATTTCCGTATGTATCCCAAATTGTCCGGCATGACCGGCACGGCCGCGACCGAGGCTTCGGAATTTTTCGACATTTACAAAATGAACGTCGTCACCATTCCGACCAACAAACCGGTGCTCCGTCAGGATGAAACCGACGAATTTTATAAAAACACGCTCGATAAATTTGCCGCGATTGCCAAGACCATCAAAGAGCATAACGAAAAAGGACAGCCCGTGCTGGTCGGCACGGTGTCGATTGAGAAATCGGAGCTTTTGTCGGACTTCCTGCAGAAGGAAAATGTGCCGCATGAGGTGCTCAATGCCCGTTTCCATGAGCGTGAGGCACATATTGTCGGACAGGCGGGCCGGATAGGCGCAGTGACCATTGCCACCAATATGGCGGGACGCGGCACCGATATCCAGTTGGGCGGGAATATCGAATTCCGGATTGATGATGAATTGTCCGAAATGGAAGATAGCCCCGAAAAGGACGCCGCCATCGCAAAAATCACCGAAGAAGTGATGGCGGAGCGCCAAGCGGTCAAGGATGCGGGCGGACTGTTCGTACTCGGTACCGAACGTCATGAAAGCCGCCGGATCGATAACCAGTTGCGCGGCCGTTCCGGGCGTCAGGGCGATCCGGGACTCAGCCGTTTTTATCTATGCCTAGAGGACGATCTGCTGCGCATTTTCGGCACCGAAACAATGTTTGCCCGGATGATGAACAAGAACTTGGAGGACGGTGAAGCCATTGGCGGCAAATGGCTCTCTAAAGCCATCGAAACCGCCCAGAAAAAGGTCGAAGCGCGCAACTATGAAGCGCGCAAACAGGTTGTCGAATATGACGATGTCATGAACGACCAGCGCAAGGTCATCTACGAACAACGGGCCGAAATTATGGACGCCGAGACTGTTGGCGACGTTGTCGAGGATATGCGCCACGAAACCGTCAACGCGCTGGTTGCGGATGCGTGCCCACCGGGCAGCTATCCCGAGCAATGGAAGATCGATCAGCTCAAAGAGCGGGTCGCCGATGTGCTCAACCTGTCGCCCGATATTGACAGCTGGTTGCAGGAAGACGCTCTCGATCCCGAAATCATCGAAACCCGCATTGCCGAAATGGCCGATGCGGCTTTTGAAGAGAAAAAACAGGGTATTGACGAGGAATCCTGGCATTTGGTCGAGAAATCAATCCTCCTCCAAAACTTGGACCATCAT
>JBGSLY010000460.1:0-8705 GCA_041740435.1 Parasphingorhabdus sp. | reverse complement strand
TTGTCATGAAAGACTTTGCCCGTACCTGCCGTCACATAGCCCCTGTCTTGCAAAAAGGAGGGCAAGCTTTGATACAGGGCGCGTGCGTCTGTTAGCGAATCAGCATTTGTCTTGACGCCGCTTGTGTCTGGACTGACCCCTAGCAAAACACTGGCCCGCGACGCGTTACAAAGCGGGGCAGTGGCATGGGCGTTGGTAAAAAGCGTTGATGTGCCGAAAAAGGCTTCAATATTGGGCGCAAGCGCTTGGACCGGCGCATTTTCAAAGGCTGAAAAAATCGGGGCGAGATCGTCAATCGAAATGAACAGGATGTTGCGGCCATTGCTCGAAATGTCATTCTCGGGCGCGGCGACGGGTGCATTCGCCTGTGCATTGGCCAGTGCATTGAAGAGCGAAGGAATCGAACTTCCTAAATTGTCCCCATGGATGACGTCATCGCCTGTTCCGCCAAAAACGGTGTCATTCCCAGAGCCGCCGAAGATAGCGTCGTTGCCGCTTTGGCCATAAACCAAATCCTCGCCGCTCGCACTATACACAGTATCTTGCCCCGCACCGCCTTTGACTATGTCATTGCCACCAGCGCTGTGCAGAGCATCTTCGCCTGCGGCGCCCAACAGGATATCATCGCCATTTGCACCGAAAATTCGATTGTTGAGGTTGTTGCCGTCTATGCGAAAGTTCGATAGATCCCGTGCTGAATCCTCTGGATCACTTCCGGCACTGGGACTTATCGATTCAATATTGTCAGGCAGAGTAAATTCAATGGTTTCACCCGCAAACCCGGTCACTGTCAGGTTTATATGATCATAACCTTTTCCAGTTTCTTCATAAACATGATCCCATGGACTGGCAAAATATATGTCATCGCCCGCACCTCCGACCAGTTCATCCGACCGATTGATGCTTGTTATTGCAGGGTCATCGAGGTCTGTTGACAACAGAACATCATTGCCATTTTGGCCAGTCAGAATATCTCGACCGACGCTTCCGTAGACAATACCTCCTTCAATTACCGCTGATGCGGCAATACCTGGTAATTCTGCGACATGCACCTGCCGGTCATCGAATTGCAGGATTTCCATCCCGAAGAAAGTATCGCGGGTACCATCCACCAGCGAACGAACGGTCAGCCCATCGGCGTTGAGAGTGATTTGCCAATCAAAAAAATTCCCCGCCAAAATCGCTGTATCCAATCCTGAACCGCCATAAACGGTATCATTACCGCCGCCAGGAATTAGGGTGTCTGCGCCGGAACCCCCGCCCAGAAGATCATCACCTGCAAGGCCGCTGATCTGGTCGTCGCCATTAAAACCGTCCCTCCGGTCTGCCTCCGCCGTGCCACTGATATCATCCTGATTGGATAAAATCCGCGGGATACCGGTGCCCGATAGTGCCGCCTGGATAACTGTCGATACGCGGATGGCGATGGCATTGATTGCGGCCAGTATCGTTTCTTCGGCATCCTGAAAAATGATTTGCGTTACAATCGCGTTGCTCGCAATATTGCCATTGAGGCCAACGTTTGCGCCTATCAATCGGATTTGAATCCCGCTTGCGGTCGCAAAAACGATCGCATCGTCATCGATCAAAACATAGCTGGCAAATACAAAATTACTCGGCTCCAGATAGAAAAACGCCGGGTCAAATTCTTGAATTTCTTTCATGATCTAACTTCTCAATCCATTCGGCGGCCGTCATTCTCAGCAGCTTTGTGCCTTATTGACCCTTTATCGGCAATACGCATTTGCAAGAGGTTTGGAAGCGTCTGCTAGCGATAAAACCCTCCGAGATTGTGGTCGGCGCAAAATTCGGTCGCTTTGCGACCAACGGCTGCCAAAAATGCTTTTTTGGGATAGCAATTCATTTTCTTTAGGGGCAAGCGGGCAAAAAACTTTCATCACCCGACAATGCGCCGCTGGGCGTACAGGAGAGTAGTATGGCATTTCCCGCAGTTTTTAGTTTGGCCAATCTGGACGGCACAAATGGTTTCCGCATCGATGGGATCGACGCTGGGGACTATAGCGGTCGTTCGGTATCTGCGGCGGGTGATATCAATGGTGACGGGTTTGCCGATTTTATTATCGGGGCCTTTGGCGCCGATGTGGGGACCGACAGTGCGGCGGGCGAAAGCTATGTCGTGTTTGGCAAAGCGGCAGGCTTTACCGCGTCGTTCGACCTGTCGACGCTGGACGGCACCAACGGCTTTCGCCTCGACGGAATCGATGCTTTTGACAACAGCGGCCGTTCGGTTTCTTCGGCCGGAGATATCAATGGCGACGGATTTGACGATTTTATCATTGGCGCGCGCTTTGCCGATCCGGGCGGGGACAGCTATGCCGGGGAGAGCTATGTCGTGTTTGGCAAAGCGGGGGGCTTTACCGCTAGCTTCGATTTGTCCACGCTAGATGGCACCAATGGATTTACCATCAACGGCATCGACGCCATTGACCAAAGCGGATTTTCCGTTGCCAGCGCCGGCGATGTCAATGGCGACGGTTTTGATGATATCATCATCGGTGCCTATGGCGGCGATGCGGGCGGTGATGCCGCCTCGGGGGAAAGCTACGTCGTTTTTGGCAAGGCGGGGGGCTTTACCGCTAATCTCGACCTGTCCGCTCTGGACGGAACCAACGGTTTTCGCCTCGATGGCATTGATGTGGGCGACTATGCCGGCCATTCGGTATCGTCAGCGGGCGATATCAATGGTGACGGCTTTGACGACATCATCATCGGCGCCTATCGCGGCGATGCGGGCGGCGACGCCAATGCGGGCGAAAGCTATGTTGTATTCGGCAAGGCGGGCGGTTTTGCCGCCGCGCTCGACCTGTCCACCCTGAACGGCACCACTGGCTTTCGGATCGACGGCATTGATGCGGGTGACCAAGCGGGCATATCGGTTACCAGCGCCGGAGATATCAATGGCGACGGTTTTGACGATATGATTATCGGCGCTTGGCTTGCGGACCCCGGCGGCGATATTTCGGCGGGGGAAAGCTATATCGTTTTTGGCAAAGCGGGCGGATTTGCCGCCAGCCTTGATCTTGCCAGCCTGAACGGCACCAACGGCTTTCGCCTTGATGGCATCGACCGGGGCGATGCCAGCGGATTTTCGGTCGCCAGCGCCGGGGACTTTAACGGCGATGGTTTCGATGATTTCATTGTCAGCGCGTATAATGGTGATCCCGGTAGCGATTCTTCAGCCGGGGAAACCTATCTTGTATTTGGCAAAGCGGGCGGGTTCGCCGCC
The DNA here is from genome assembly GCA_041740435.1 of Parasphingorhabdus sp. Taxonomy (GTDB): domain Bacteria; phylum Pseudomonadota; class Alphaproteobacteria; order Sphingomonadales; family Sphingomonadaceae; genus Parasphingorhabdus. The sequence continues at coordinate 5,458 of JBGSLY010000460.1, read as the reverse complement.
ACGCTGGACTTGGCCAGCCTGAACGGCAGCAATGGATTCCGGATAGAAGGCATTGATGTCTCCGACCAAAGCGGCATTTCGGTTGCTGGTGCTGGTGACGTTAACGGCGATGGTTTTGATGACATCATCATCGGCGCTCCAGGGGGCGATCCCGGCACCGACAGCGCCGCTGGTGAAAGCTATATCCTATTCGGTGCAGCCTCGATTGCCGATCCGTTTCAAGGCACTGCGGGCGATGATACGACCAACGGAACGAATGGCGGGGACCGTATTTTTGGTCGAAATGGCAACGACACGCTCAATGGTCAGGCGGGCGACGACAATCTATATGGCGGCAATGGTAATGACACCCTTAGTGGCGGGGACGGCGTAGACCGCCTCTTTGGCAGTTCTGGTGAGGATAAAATAAACGGCGGGGCAGGAAATGATATTCTGGTCGGCGGCGCGGGACGCGATACCCTAAACGGCGGTGCGGGCAGCGATCGGTTCATCTATACGCAGGTTTCCGACAGTTTGGCCGCAGGATCCCAGCGAGACTTTATTTTGGGTTTTGAGCGCGGCAGTGATAAAATAGACCTGAGCCGGATCGACGCCATTCCCGGCGGAACCGACAATGCCTTTGCCGTCGTCACCGCCTTCACCGGCACAGCGGGGCAGATTGTGCTCGACCACAACGGAGCGGTAGCTCGCGCTTCGATCGACACCGACGGAGATGGCGCCGGTGATATGCTGATCGCCATTAAGTCATCCGTCGCGCTCACGGCCAGTGATTTTATTTTGTAATTTACTGCCTCGAAGGCGCAGTTAACAGGCCGTGGTCCTAAGGACGCAGTGCGCCACGTTTGGCTGTATGATTTTGCGGCTTGCCTTAGCGAACCGGTCCGTTAGACATATTGGATATGTGGCTTCTCAACAAATTGCTCGGCAAGCTGATCCGTCAGGGTGAGCTGATTATCACGGACCATGACGGCAAGACCTATCGCTTTGGTCCCGGTGTGGCGGCAGGGGATATTCCGCTGCATATCCGGCTGACCCACCCCAAAGCGGCGCGGCATATCGCCACCTATCCGCAGGTAGGTGCGGGTGAGGCGTTTATGTGGGGGTGGTTGACGGTCGACGCGCCGTACGACATCCGCGACATGATTCTGTTTGTGACCGAACAGGCCAAGGCGCATGGCGATGCCGCGTTGCAGCCGCAAACGCCGCTAAAACGTCTGATCCAGAAAGCAGGCGCGCGGATCGACAGCCTGAACCCCAAGGGCAAGGCGCGTAAAAATGCGGAGCATACCTATAACCTGACCCGGCGCTTGTACGAGCTGTTCCTCGACACCGACCGGCAATATACCATGGCCTATTACCGCGACACCGACGCCACGCTGGAACAGGCACAACTCGATAAAAAGGCGCATATTGCGGCCAAGATGCACATCAAGCCGGGGATGCGGGTGCTCGACATCGGCTGCGGCTGGGGCGGGCTCGCGCTTTACTTGCACAAGCATTATGGCTGTGAAGTGCTGGGCGTGGCGTTGGCCCCCGACCAGATCGCCTTTTGCAAGGAACGCGCCGAGGCCGATGGGGTGGCGGACAAGGTCAAGTTTGAGCTGATGGATTACCGCGATGTCACAGGCCAGTTTGACCGGATTTGCTCGGTCGGTTTGCTGGAGCATGTCGGCACGCCGCAATATCCTGGATTTTTCGCGCATACCCATAGCCTGCTCAAGCCCGATGGGGTGATGTTCAGCCATTGCTGCGGCCGCGCGGGGCCTCCCGGCACAACCGATGCCTGGACCCGAAAATATATCTTCCCCGGCGGCTATATCCCGGCGCTGAGCGAATTGGTCACCGAAAGCGAAAAAGCCGGATGGCAGGTGATGGACGTGGAGGCGATGCGCTTTCACTACAGCCACACGCTGGAGGAATGGTACAATCGCACCGTTATGCACCGCGAAGAGATTATCGCGATGTACGATGAGGTGTTTTACCGCATGTGGCTCTATTATCTGGCCGGGGCGGAGCAGAGTTTCCGGCATGGGACAATGGTCAACTGGCAGCTGGTTTACGTCAAAGACCGCGCCGCAATCCCGATGACCGGCGATTATGTCTATGAGGAATCGGCGCGGCTACGGGCGCTCGAAGAAGCGCCGATCTGGCATTTGCAGGCGGCGGAATAGGGGAGCCTAATCGGGGGCGCAGAGTGGGTCTGTGGCGAGCGCATTGGCGACAAAATCGATAAAGGTGCGGGTGCGGGCGGCGACAAACTGCCCGGAGGGAAATACCGCGTGGATCGGCATCGACGCCGGTTCGAAATTCGGCAGCACCAGTTCTAGACCGCCGCGCAGCAGATCATCCTCGAACAGCCACAGCGCGTTGGCGGCAATCCCGATCCCCGATAGGGCGGCGGCGCGTAGCGCATTGGGGCTGTCGGCGCTGAAATTGCCGTTGACCTGAACAACCTGCCCGTCGGTAAATTGCCAACGCGTCCCGGTGCTGAGCAACGAATATTGCAGGCAATTGTGATTTTTTAGGTCACCGGGCACGTTTGGACGCCCCGCGTGGGCGAGATAGTCGGGCGAAGCGACCAGCACCCGTTTCGCCTTGCCAATTTTCCGGCCAATCAGCTGCGAATCGACCATTCGGCCGACGCGGATGGCGACATCGATATTGTCGGCGACCAGATTCCTAGGATGATCCGACACCGAAAGGTCGATTTCGATCCGAGGATGCGCGGCCAGAAAGTCAGCGATGATCGGAATGATCCGGCTTTCCGCCAGGGTCAGCGGCAGGGTGATCCGCAGCATCCCCTGCGCTTCGGCCTTAGGACTGGCCGCCGCACGCGCCTCATCAATGGCCGCTAGGGCTCGCTTTGCTGCCTCGAAATAAGCGACACCTTCGTTGGTGAGCGTGATCGACCGTGTCGTGCGCTGAAACAGGCGAATGGCGAGATGAGCTTCCAGCGCCGCTATCTGCTTGGAAATTGTCGATTGACCGACACCCAAGCGGCGGGCGGCAGAGGAGAAGCTGTCTGATTCCGCAACGGCAACAAAGGCCTGCATCCATTGGGCGATCATTTAGTCCGCATTCGAATAAGAATTATTCCAAATCGGCCCCTTACCAAAAGAAAGGGAATAGCTAAACATATAAAAATGTATGCGACCAAAAAGGTTCGGTCGTTTTTTGGATATCCCTTAGGCAAGCATGATGACCGGTGGTACATTACCCAATGTCGTAATTTTAGGTGCGGGATTCGGCGGGCTGGCGGCGGCAAAAGCGCTTGCCGGGAAAGACGTCAATATCATCTTAGTCGACCGGCAGAACCACCATCTATTCCAACCGCTGCTGTATCAAGTGGCCACCGCCGGTTTGTCGCCGGCCGATATTGCCGCACCTATCCGGTCTATTGTGAAATCGGATAAAAATATCCGCGTTGTACTCGATTGCGTTACGGCGATTGACGCGGCGAACAGGCGCATCGTGCTGCAAAAATCAGCGCCATTGCCTTTTGACTACGCCATTGTCGCGAACGGAGCGCGGCACAGCTATTTTGCCAATGGCGAATGGGAGGCGATTGCGCCGGGTCTGAAAACTATCGACGATGCCACCAAAATTCGGCGCGCTGTATTGTTGGCGCTTGAACATGCGGAGATCGAGACCGACAAGGCCTTGCGCGACGCCTTGCTGACCTTCGTGGTCATTGGCGGCGGCCCAACCGGCGTCGAAATGGCGGGAGCGATAGCGGAATTGGCGCACACCTCGGTGTCGATGGATTTCCGGCATATCACGCCGCATTGTTCGCGGATCATATTGGTTGATTCGGGGGACCGATTGCTGAAATCTTTCCCGCCTGATCTCTCGCAAAAAGCCCAAGCGCACCTCTCCGAATTGGGCGTAGAGATAAAATTGAACATGCGAATTACCGATTTGCAAGCGCATGGCGTCAAGATTGGAACGGATTGGACCTATGCTCAGACGATCGTTTGGGCTGCTGGCGTGATGGCTTCTCCGGTTGGCGCATGGCTCCAGATCAACTGTGAGCGTTCCGGCAAAGTGCCCGTCCAACCCGATTTGCGGATTGCCCGCTATCCCAGGGTTTTCGCGATAGGCGATGTGGCGAGTTGTTCGGGCAGGGATGGCAATCCGCTGCCCGGCATAGCGGCGGTCGCCAAACAACAGGGTCGCTATGTGGCTGACGTCATATTAGCACAAGTTCGCGGCGCGCCGCCGCCTGCGCCCTTTCGCTACCGGAACTATGGCAATATCGCCACTATCGGTAGGCGGCGGGCAGTGGCCGATTTCGGACGGTTCAAACTGTCCGGATTTGCCGCATGGTTGGTCTGGAGTGTCGTCCATATCTGGTTCCTCGCCGGATATCGCAACCGGCTTGTGGTCGGTGCCAACTGGCTGTGGAGTTACGTAACATTCGACCGGTCGGCCCGGTTGATTACCGGCATTGGCAATGACACTGTCATCGAAGCAGCAGACGTGCGTATGGGGAGTACACAATGAAAAAGAATGTCCGCCACCGGCTATCCACGCGCATTTGGCATTGGGCCAATGCCGTAACATTATTGGTCATGTTGATGAGCGGGCTGATGATATTCAACGCGCATCCCCGGCTTTATTGGGGCGAATATGGTGCGAACAGCGACTATGCGTGGATGGCGGTGGGGTCGAGCGATACCGCGGCCTATTTGCGCTTTGGCGAGACGCGGATACCGACCACCGGGGTATTGGGCCTTTGGGAGGACCGCAATGGCGAGATGCAGAATTGGGCCTTTCCCGGCTGGGCGACTATTCCGACCGACTATAACCTCGCGGACGCGCGGTTGTGGCATTTTCTGTTTGCCTGGGCTTTGAGTTTCAATCTGTTGTTCTTTTTGGTCCGCGCGCTGTGGAACCGGCATATCCAGCGCGATTTGCATATCCGGGCCCGAGAATGGCGACCATCGCATATCTGGCACGATATCAAGGAACATGCGTTGCTGCGCTTTCCCAAAGGGGCCGATGCGCACGATTACAATGTTCTGCAAAAGCTGGCTTATGGCAGCGTGATTTTCCTGATGATCCCGCTGATGATCTGGACCGGCCTCGCCATGTCACCGGCGATGGACGCCAATTGGCCGATCCTGACCGAAGTGTTCGGCGGGCGGCAATCGGCGCGTTCGGTGCATTTTATCGTCGCATGGGCATTGGTCGGGTTTTTTATCGTGCACATGATCATGGTGCTGCTGTCGCATCCGATCCATCAGTTGAAATCAATGATTACCGGCGGGGAGCGGCCAGCCCGGGATAGCGAAGGAGAAGCGGCATGAGCACTATCATCACCCGGCGCAATATGCTGATCATGGGATCGGCGGGCTTGCTTGGCGGATGCGACGCGCTGAACAGTTCGGCGAGTTTTCGCAAAATCCTGACCAGCGTCGAACAGGGAAATTTCGCCATTCAGCGTTCCCTGGGTGAC
>JBGSLY010000459.1:0-2336 GCA_041740435.1 Parasphingorhabdus sp. | reverse complement strand
GGTGGGGTTTACCATGCCGCCCCTGTTACCAGCGGCGCGGTGCGCTCTTACCGCACCCTTTCATTGTCACCGGGCCGAAGCCCAAGGCGACCTACTCTCTGTTGCACTGTCCCTGGAGTTGCCTCCGCCGGGCGTTACCCGGCACCGTTGTTTCATGGAGCCCGGACTTTCCTCTCGCTGCGTCCGGAGAACCGAACACAGCCAGCGGCTGGCCGACCCTCTGGTAGAGCCTATCTAGCATCCCCCCGCTCACGATCCAAGAGCAGAGACAGCAAAATCGCCCGGGTCTCACCATCGATGATCCCGTCGATATTCTCCTGCCGAAACCGCCGCTGAAACGCGACAATCGCCGCCGGGCCATCGGATATGTCATAGCCGAAGCGTTCCAACGCAATCAGAAAGCCGCCATCGGTCCATTCGGGGTCGAGGAGATTTGCTCTGGGCCGGGGCAGCGCAAGCCGCAATTTCGCCAGCATTTCCCAGTCGAACAACTCGCCGGGGTCTTCCTTGCGCGAAGGCGCGATGTCGCTGTGCCCGACGACATTTCCGCGCGGGATATTATAGCGTTGGACTATGTCGGTCGCGAGCCGCGCCACCGATGCCATTTGCTCCTGCGGAAATGGCACATATCCCCATTCATGGCCCGGATTGACGATCTCAATGCCAACACTGGCGCTGTTGATATCGGTGACACCGCGCCAATAGGAGCGGCCAGCATGCCAAGCGCGCTTATTTTCCTCGACCATTTTGACGATGGTGCCGTCTTCGGTCACAACATAATGTGCAGACACCTTTGCAGATGGATTGGCCAGCCAGTTGATTGCCGATGCGGCGTCCTGCATCCCTGTATAATGCATCACCAACATTGTTATGGGCAAGCGGCGATCATCGAAATTTGGCGATGGCGTTTCGATCATTTCCATAACTGCCCCCTAGCCTCTATCTGACGATGGCACCCAGCAGCAATTCGCCCGGTTGCTGCGGAGAAATGCGAAGATCTCCGCCATTTTCCATCGCCAGTTCCCTTGTCATCCAGGCGGGAGCGGAACGTGCTGCCAATTCAGATGCTGGCAATATGCCCTCCAGCGCGCGGCGGACACTTTCGTCCATAACGATGCGGTCGCCAGCGGCCCGCACCACCACTTCCACGCCTTCGCTACCCCGCTCTGCTCCAATGTCCAGATTACCGCCGCGCACAAGTGCTTCGCGCGCAATCAATGCGAGATTAAGCAGCACCTTGATCGCCTTTTTGGGTAAGGGGTCGTTGCCCAAAACCCAGCCCAGCTCAATTCGGCTGGCTGGACCAACGAGCGATTGGACCAATTCTTTGGCTTCATTGGGATCGACCTCATCGCCAAACCCCCCCGCCGCGCCAAAAGCGAGCCGATAGTATTTCAGTTTGTTGGCAGAACTCGTCGCGCTCTCGGCAATCAGATCGAGGCAGCGTTGGCGCATTTCCGGCTCGGTTTCATCGGCCAGAAGTTCCAGTCCGTTGCTGATCGCCCCCACCGGGCTCAGCAGATCGTGGCACAATTTTGAGCAAAGCAGCGCGGCGAGATCGACACCCGGTTGGGACATGAAAATGCAGTTCCTTCTAAATCAATTGTCATGCGGGACTATGGTTAATTCGAGTGCCGCAGGTTCGAAACGCCCATGCACCGAACCGCCGGAAACCGCAAGCCATGCTCCATAGTCTTGGCCGTTGACGATCAGCCATAGCCGGTTATCGGCGGCGGCTTGGCTCGAGTCAGTGGGCGATGGCTGGCACGGCCCGCCGGGATGCGAATGAAAATAGCCAATCACTTCCGGCCCGCCGCTGCGCGCCTGACGCTCCGCCGCGATCAGCACGGCTGGATCGATCTCAAAATGGGTTTCCGGGTTCAGCGCCACATTCTGCGCCAATACCAGTTCACGAATATCTTTCCCCTGCCCCAGCAAAATCCCGCAGATTTCCAAGGCACCCGCCGCGCGGGCGTCGTGCTGCACCCTGTCCATCAAGCCGCTTGCCATTCGAAAAGCCATCGCGCATGGCTATGCGATGGGGTCAGAGAAATCCAGCTTTTCAGGGGTCTTGCCCACAGATTCCGGTTCTGCCCGGCTCGACCGGCTAGTCGCCGACGCGGTTGGGGAATTGTCGCGGGAGCGGGTCAAGGCACTGATCAGCCAAGGCCATTTGACCGTGGACAATGCCATTGTTCTCGATCCGTCGGAGAAAAAATGGGCCGGGCACAGTTTTACACTCTCTGTCCCCTTACCCGTCGAGGGGCCGGCAAAGCCTCAGGACATTTCGCTCGATGTGGTCTTTGAGGATGCCCATCTGATTATCGTCAACAAGC
>JBGSLY010000458.1:0-4890 GCA_041740435.1 Parasphingorhabdus sp. | reverse complement strand
TTCTCGCCGGGTTCGCATTCGCCAAAACTGTGGTCCCAGCCCAGCGGTTGAAACACCGGGTCATAGCCGAAGCCCTTGGTTCCGCGCGGCGGCCAGACCAAAGTTCCATGGCACCGACCTTCGAAGAACTCATGATGCCCGTCGGGCCAAACGAGCGCGAGCGTGCAGATGAAATAGGCGCTGCGGTCGGCGTTCGCGCCCAGTTCGACAAGCTTGCCCTCGACCTTGCCCATCGCCAGATACCAGTCGCGGCCGGGTGCGCCTTCGAACCACTGCCGCTCCGCCCAATCGGCCGAATAGACGCCGGGCGCGCCGCCTAAAGCGGGGACACAAAGTCCGCTGTCGTCGGCAAGCGCCACGCAATGGCCGCCCTCTACGTTGGCCCGCGCCTTGATTAGTGCGTTTTCGGCGACGGTGGTGCCGGTTTCTGCTGGTTCAGGCAGGCCCAGATCACCCGCCGATACCGGTTCGATGCCATAGGGAGCGAGCAATTCGCGGATTTCGCGCACTTTGCCCTGATTATGGCTGGCGATGATGAGTTTGCCGTGGGTGAGTTTGCGCATGTATCGTCCTTTATTACTCTCTCACCTTCAGGGGAGAGAAAGCGAGACTTGGCAGCTTGCTGCCTAGTCGCAGCAGAGAGGGGGTGGGAGCGGCGCGCCATCCCCCCTCCCAACCCTCCCCCCTGAAGAGGGGGAGGGCTCTTTACGCCGTCACCCGCAGCTGCTCGGCAAATATCCGGTCGCAGCCCATGCGTGCCAGCCGCAGCAAGCGCAGCAGGCCTTCTTCGTCATAGGTTGCCCCTTCGGCGGTCGCCTGTACCTCGGCGATATGGCCGCCGCCGACCAGGACGAAATTGGCGTCGGCATCGGCGCTGCTGTCCTCGATATAGTCCAAATCCAGCACCGGAGTGCCCTTATAAATGCCGCAGCTGATCGCCGCGACTTGGCCGATAATCGGGTCGTCCTTGATCGCGCCCGACGCCATCAGGCCGTTGACCGCAAGGCGCAGCGCGATCCACGCGCCGGAAATGGATGCCGTGCGCGTCCCGCCATCGGCTTGCAGCACATCGCAGTCGAGGGTGATTTGATGCTCGCCCAGTTTCTTGAGATCGACCACCGCGCGCAGCGAGCGTCCGATTAGCCGCTGAATTTCCTGAGTCCGGCCCGATTGTTTGCCCTTGGCCGCCTCGCGCTGTCCCCGGGTGTGGGTGGCGCGGGGCAGCATGGCATATTCGCCGGTCACCCAGCCTTCGCCCTTGCCGCGCAACCATGGCGGAAGCCGGTCCTCGACGCTGGCGGTGCACAGCACTTTGGTGTCGCCAAAACCTATCAGGCATGACCCTTCGGCATGCTTGGTATAGCCGGTTTCGATGGTGATGGCGCGCATTTCGTCTGGCGCACGTCCCGATGGGCGCATGGGTGATTCTCCTGTGATGATAATGCCGCCGCCCTATCCGCTAAGCCGGAGCAGAACAAGCGGCACTAGTGGAGCGAATTTGACATTTGAGTCTCGCTTGCCGATTGGTGGAGATCAAATGTCAAATTCAAAAGCTCCACTAGATTCATAGTTTGCCCAGTGGTCCTGGAGATTCCGACATTTGCTCCGGAGATAGCAAAAGGCGTCAGCAAATGTCGGAATCGGACCACTGGAAAGGCGGCACAAACATCTCTATCTGTACCCCATGCAGGGCGCACCTATCACCGAAATGAATGACCGCACCCGGGAAATTTTCCGGATGGTGGTCGAATCGTATCTGGATAGCGGCCAGCCGGTGGGGTCGCGCACAATTTCCAAATTTGCCGGTCTCAACCTCTCGCCCGCCTCGATCCGCAACGTGATGCAGGATTTGGAGGAACTGGGCGTACTCGCCGCACCGCACACCAGCGCCGGGCGGATGCCGACCGAGCTCGGCCTGCGGCTGTTTGTCGATGGCATGATGCAGGCGGCAGAACCTTCGCAGGCGGAGCGAGAGGCAATTGAAAGCCAGATTTCCGAAGGCGGACCCATTGAGGAGGCGTTGTCGGCGACGACCGCAGTTCTGTCCGGGCTTTCGGCCTGTGCCGGATTGGTGATGGTCCCCAAACAGGAACCGCTGCTGCGCCAAATCAACTTTGTCAAATTGTCGGAGACACAGGGCCTTGCCATTCTGGTCAGTCAGGACGGGCAGGTTGAAAACCGGGTGCTGGAACTGCCCCCCGGCACAACCGAGTCGGCGCTGATTGAAGCGGGCAATTTTCTGACCGCACGGTTTGGCGGCATGACCTTGAGCGGAGCGTTGACCCTGCTCGATAGCGAGATCGCTGCCAATCGGCTGATGCTCGATGCCGCCTCTGCCGAACTCGTTCGTGCGGGGTTCGTGACGATGAGCCGCGACAGCCTCAACCGCCCGGTGCTGATTGTGCGCGGGCAAGCCAATCTGCTCGACGACGGCACGCTCACCAACCTCGACCGGGTGCGGCAATTGCTCGACGAGCTGGAGGGCAAAGAAGAAATTCTGCGCCTGCTCGACAGCGCACGAGAGGCACAGGCGGCGAAAATTTTTATCGGATCGGAGAATAAATTATTCTCGCTTTCCGGCTCATCCGTGATAGCGGCCCCCTATCGCGGCGGCGATGGCCGGGTGATCGGCGTGGTGGGCGTCATCGGCCCGACCCGCTTGAACTATGCCCGCATCGTACCCATGGTGGATTTCACCGCACAAACACTGACCCGATTGTTGAAATGAGTGACCCGAGAATGACTGACAATATGCCCCAGAGCGACGAAAAAATCGATACCGAAGCCGCCGCCGAACTGGACGGTGTGCCAGAGGACATGCAGGATCATGGCCCATCCGCCGACGAGCAAATCGCCGAGCTGCTGTCTGCACTAGAGGCAGCGAAGCAGGACGTGCTCTATGCGCAGGCCGATACCCAGAATGTGCGCCGCCGGATGGAAAAGGAAGTGCAGGACGCACGCGCCTATGGCGCAACCGGTTTTGCCCGCGACGTGCTGTCGATCGCCGACAATCTGGCCCGCGCCATCGAAGCGATTCCCGAAGAATTGCGCGGCGATGAAAAGTGGAAGGGATTGGTGATCGGCATCGAGGCGACCCGCAAGGAACTGAACAATGTGTTCGCCAAAAACGGCATCGTCCGCGTTCCCGCCGTAGGACTTCCGCTCGACCCCAACCAGCATCAGGCGATGATCGAAATCCCCAGCGCCGATCACGAACCCGGCACCGTGGTACAGGAAATGCAAGCCGGATATATGATCCGCGACCGCTTGCTCAGAGCCGCGATGGTGGGGGTTGCGAAGGCGGTGGACTAGGGGTTTTTCCGTTTAGGATTTCGCGAATTAATTTTGGTTCGCTACCATCCAATCAGGTGCAACCTCGTCCTAACACGCGTTATTTGGAAAGGCGAACTTAGGTATTGATTACAAGGCGGGCTGGATCCCAGCCTTCGCTGGGATGACGAAGTTTGTAACAACCCGATCACCGTCGCCCCGGCGCAGGCTGGGGCCTAATCCGCCTGAATTTCGGGGCGATTGTTGAGCCGTTGTAGACGATCTCTTACGCTTTGGATTCGTCTAATTTCGCCTTCAAATTCCGCCTCCGTTAGAATCAGAAAGGTACGACATTTTTTTGCAGCGTGGTACACGTTTTGGAACAGCAATGCTTCGCGGGTGCGAAATGCGCCAAAGTTCATCGAACTGTGGACGATTGTGTTTCTGATAGGCAGCAAATTTTGAATTTCAGCGATTGCAGGTGTTAACTTGCATAAATTTTCTTTCGAAAGCGACGGATTCGGCTTTGCATCGGCCAGCGCTTTCAATCGCTGACTAAGAGGGGCATTTTCCGGCTCACAACACTTCCATTCGATGGATTTTTGAATGATCAAGATTTCCAGTTCGGCGAAGGCATCCAAGTACCTCGTTCGCAGATATATTGATCGATCTTCGAATGTCTCAACGACCGGTGCAACCTCGTTCTCTTTTCTATGTGTTTTATGATCAAAATGAACGGTCATTATGAAAGCATAATACGACGGGAGTAAAATTTGCATAAATGGCCAACAGTGATCACCCCCGCTGTTGCCGCAATATCTCACTTCTCCCCCAATCGTAACCGCGCATCCAGCTTTCGCTAGTCACTTTCTGCTCGTACCCTTACCTGAAGAAAATCATGACCACTGCTGCAATCCCAATCGACCGCCAGTCCCCCTGGCGCAGCGAGCTTCGCGCGACGTTGGCGCTGGCTTGGCCTTTGGTCTTGTCCAATTTGACGATGATGTTGATCGGGGTGACCGATGTTATCCTGCTCGGCTGGCTGGGGCCTAGCGAGCTTGCGGCGGGAGCGCTTGGGCATAACCTCGCCATGTTGTGCGCGATTTTCTGCATGGGACTGGTGACCGCCACCGCGCCATTGATGGCCTCGGAAAAGGGCCGCAAGGCGTACAGTGTGCGCGACATTCGCCGCACGGTTCGGCAGGGGTTCTATACCGCCGCCGCTATCATGGTCCCGATGTGGATTTTCCTGTGGAACACAGAGGCGATTTTGCTGGCAACCGGCCAACAGCCGGGATTGTCGCGGGATGCCGGTATTTTCGTCCGCGCCTATATGTGGTCGATCCTGCCGTTTCTCTGCTATCTGGTGCTACGCAATTTTGTCGCCGCGCTGCAACGGCCGATCTGGGCGACCATCGTCGGTGTGGGCGCGGTTATAACCAATGCGGTGATTAATTATGGACTGATATTGGGGAATTTCGGGCTGCCCAAGCTAGGCCTGATGGGCGCGGGGATTGGCAGTACCATTACCAACTGCCTGCAACTGGCGGTGATGATTGGCGTTGTATACCTTCACCCCAAGTTTCGCCGCTACCATTTACTCGGGCGATTTTGGCGGCC
>JBGSLY010000457.1:0-4843 GCA_041740435.1 Parasphingorhabdus sp. | reverse complement strand
ATTTCCTGCGTCAGGCGAACGCAATAGGTCTCCATCCCGCCCATGGCTGGTTCCCATTTGCGGGTGATGAAGCGGATCGACGGGGTCTCGTTCACCTCTTGGCCGTCCTATATCGTAATGAATCACTCTTCCCCGCTCGTGTCGAGCGAAGTCGAGACACCCAGCCGCAGCGGGTATTTCTCGGGCCTCTCGACTTCGCTCGAGGCGATCGGAGAAGGTGCGCCAAGGTAAACCAATTAGGCACTAAAAACCCCCAGCTATTGGCCCTACCGGGAAATCCTCAGGCAATTCCGGTACATGATCGAGCGCCCAGAGCTTGCGGCACTCTCCCGCCGTGACGATGATCTTATGCTTACCGCGCGGCAGAGTGATGGTTGCGCCATCGGCAACTGCGACGCCATTGATGGTTGCCGCGCCGCCCTGCAAGGCATGGGGGCCGGGGCGATGGATGGGCAAGGCTTGATCCCCGGATTTGGGACAAATCGTGCGCCCGGCAATGTATATCGTGTCGCTATGTTTCAGATAATTCTCGCGCAGCATCGTAACATCGCGTTCCGGCAACATCGGCACGGGGTCCGCGCTTTTATACACCGCATCGAGCACATCGCCGGTCGCAATGACAAAGGCGATTTTACCTGCCTCGATATCGCGCACAATCTGCCCCTCGCGCTGCTGCCAATAACGGTTGAGGCCGATGCCGGAAATCAGCGAGGGGAATTGCCTTGGAAAATGCGGGACATAATTCGAATAGGACAGATATGGTGTCGGCTGCGGGTACAGGCGCTCCACTTCGTCCAGCGTTGCCCGTTGCCGCTCCAGCGTGCCCCAGGGTTCCTGTGCGAGCAGGATAGCGGGGCCGAGCAGTGCCAAGCCAATAACCGGAACGCGCCCATAACGGTCGGTCATCAGCTTAATTGTGGGCGCAATGGCCACGCAGATCGGCGGAAGCAGAAATGTGAAAAAATAGGGGAAGGTGTTGCGGTAAAACAGCAGGCACAGCAGCGGCGCGCAAAGGCCAAGCAGCATGAATTTCTGACGCGTTTCCATCCCCCTTGCAGCGAAGGGGAGCAGCAATAGGCCAATGGTTACGACCGGAGCCAGCACCATTTCCGTAAGCACATAGCGGATATTCTCAAACTGGCCTATCTCAAGGAAATCATTGATGTTCTTGCCGAGTTTCCCTGCCTGATCCTCTCCCGCGGGCATCCCTGCTCCATGCGCTAGAACGATGAGCGCGAAGCTGATCAACCCCGCCGCCGCGATCGCCGCAAAGGGCAGCAGGGAGCGGATGCGCTGGCCCGGCGCTGCATTGCCGTGCCTCAATGCCAAAGCGGCAAAGCAGGGGAGGTAAAAAATGCTCTTGACGGTCATCGCCCCGGCAATGCCAATCAGCAACCCCGCCAGCACGATCCGCCACCAGTTCAGCCTGCCGAACGCCGCAAGACACAGCGCCGCCATCAACGCCGCCGCCGCCACTGGATCGGGGCGATAGGTAAAGGCGTTGGTGAAAACAAAGCCAGCTGTCAGATAGACCAATCCGCACAAAAAAGCGGCGGTGCGGTCGGCCCATTTTTGTGCCAGCAATGCAACACATGCCGCCGTGATCGCGACGCAGGCCAGCATGAAAGCCCGGACCAGCTGGATCTGGGTAATGATGTCATCGGATAGATACCGAACAAATCCGAACCGGGTGTGCAGCGTCTGCATCGCCTTGCTCAGACGCCCATCGGCGAGTTCGTACACCTGCCCAAAATGCAGAAATTCGTCCCAGTTGATCGCCCGCTGAAAAATCAGCCAAGCCTGAAGCGCCAACACCGCCAGCAGCAGGATGCTGATCAACCGTGTATCGCGTGTGTCAAGACTCGGCTTTGTTGACATCAGGCCGCGTGGTCCAGCGGCATGGCCGGTCCGGCTTCGGCCAACGTCCCATCGGCGGCATAGCCGAACCGGTCCATCAATGGCCCGCACTGGTCTTGCACCATTTGCAGGTCCGCCGCAGACCAACGCCGCCAGTCATCTTTGCTCGCGCTGCTGCTGTTGCGACGTTGCTGTGTAAAGCCGTCGAGCGGTGTGGTCCGATATGTCCGGTCCGGATGCTGGCTGACAAACCGAACCAGCTCCGCCATATCGTCTTTTTCACCGTCAAAAATGCGTTCAAAGAAAAAAATGCGCGCATTGCTGTCACGCTCTGTCCCGTTGGCGATCCGCTGGTAAATCAGCCGCCATTCCCAGGCGAGCCGAGCAACCGGTCCCATCGAGTCCCAGCGCCGTGCCCATATTTCGTCGCCGATCCGCGCCGGAGTCAGCTGACCGGGCGGAAAGGCCATGGTCCAATGTCCGCCGCTATGCGCCGCCTGATGCGACAGCCAGCTGGCGATAAAACTATAGGGATGGCGAACGATACCAACGGTTTTGGCACCAGGAAAAATCGCCGGAACATCGCCAGCAAACATCCACCAGCGCCAATAGCTATCAATGATCAGCGATTGGGCGATACGATTGTGATAGTCACGGCGTTCGGCCCGCAATCGCGCCGCACATGCATTCAGTTCGCGACGGCCAGTTAAATAATCTGTTCCGATGGCGCGCAGGCCTGTCTGCCCCAGCGCACGGCCGACCAGCATGTGCCACAATCCGAAATCTCGCACCCGCTGCAACGACAATCGATTGAAGCCTGCGAACATATCGGCTTCATGCTCCGACCAGCAATCGTCAATGACGCTGGCCAGCATATCGCCCAGAAACTGGGTTCCGGTGCGCCCGCCGGAGGCGATGAACACCAGATTTTTCGTCAAAGGATCGGCGGGCCTTGCCATCGCGCGCTTACCCCGCCTGCCGTTGCTTGTTGATCAACGAAGCCCGGTCATAGCCATAGATGTCCATCAATGGCCCACAAAGCTCCTCGACCTCGGCCCGCTCTTTGTCGCTCCAGCGCAGCCAGTCATCGTCTTTTGCATTGCTGGCATTGCTGCGCGCGATTTTTGTGGGGTCCATTGGGCGGACAGGAAAGCGGATATCGCCGTGATCGCTGGCAAAACTGATCAGATCGGCCATGGCCGGGCTTTCGGCAACAAACAGGTCTTCATAGCGGAACATTTTCACAAACTCGCTGTCCAGCGACGCCGCATGCAGCCGCTGATTGACCTCGCGCCAGCGCCAGGCGATCCGACCAACCGGACTAAGCGTAGCCCATCGTTTGGCCCACTCGCCATCGCCGATCCGGTGCGGGGTCAGCGGCCCCGGCGGGAATTGGTTGCTCCACGACTGGCCACTCTCGCTTTTATGGTGCGACTGGAACGATGTAATCCACTGGCGCGGGTCGCGGATAATGGTCACCGTTTTCGCGCCCGGCCACATTTGGTCCATTGCTCCGGCAAAGGCCCACCAGCGCGGATAGCTGTCAATGATCAGGTGTTCCGGTCGGCTCGCGTAATGCGGGTCACGCTCCCGGTGCAGCCATTCGCTGGCTTGTTCGAGGGTAATCTGTCCGGTCAGATACTGCATGCTCGCCGCGCGCAGTCCGGTTTTGCCGAGCGCCCGGCCTAGCACCACATGCCAGAGGCCAAAGCGCTGAATCCGCTCCCATGATTTTGCCGACAGGCCATCAAACGCATCGGCTTCATGCTCGGACCAGCAGTCGTCGATGGCCTGCGATAGCCGGTCACCCAGAAACTGGGTTCCCGTGCGGCCCGCCGATAAAATGAAAACAAAGCGCTTATCCATGCGGTTTCTGTTCCTTCGGTGCTGCGGTCCATTCGCAGAGGAATACGATAAGGGCGGTCGCTGCGATGCCGGTGATCCGGTTGATGGCGACGGCCAGAAATCCGCTCGCTGCCGTCATCGCCACCAACGGGGCAAGCAGCGCGGAGATGGCCTCGCTAATGCCCAGCCCTGACGGTGTGATTGCGACCGAAGTTCCGGCGATGGCGGCAAAGGCGAAGATCATGGCTTGATCGAGCGGGACGACGCTGCCGATAACGGCAAAGGCAAGGGTCAGGCGGAAACTGGTCATGATTATCCCGGCCAGCCGATGCACAGCGGTAAATAGGGTAAGTGTCCAACCGGCCTTTAGGCTGAGCCAGATCATAACCGTCACACCAATCAGCAAGCCTGCAGCGATAACCGCAAGGCCGGTCTGATTGCCGAAAAGCCATAATGCATAACCCGCCCCAGCAGCGGCAAGGCCGAGCCGGAGCAGCGCGGTTCCCATGACCAGCATGGCGCTGAATTTGGTCTTGGTTCCGATGGCCAGAAGCGCCCCGATCCGCACCGCCGCGCCGCCGGGGACTGGCAAAATCTCTGCCAATTGTGCGGCTCCGGCGATCCGAAAGGCACTGCCAAAGCGCAAATCCGCAGCTGCCGTTCGGGCCAGCAACTGCATGCCCAAGGCCCCATAGGCGATGGCGAGCGGCCCCATGACGAAAAACAGCACTAGCAAAGGTGCAATCGCGATATCGCTCCAGCGCAGGCTCAGTCCATTGACCGACCAGACGATCCCGCCCAGCATCAATGCGCCAGCGATGAGCCCAATGGGAAGCCGCCAGACGCGAAGCTGGGCCGATAATCTTTGTGCCGTTGCCACCAATCCGGCAATCGGGCTATTCGGGGCGATGTCAGCCATGGGCTTTTCTGGGTTTCGGGCGGCTTTCCGGGTTTTGCGATGCCTGTTCGGGCGGCAGAACGGCGCTTAATCTGTCTTCGATTAGCCGCACCCGCTCCAGCGTCTGTTCGATCAACTGCCGGTTGCGGCCCACCAGATCGGCAACAATCCCGAACATAATCGCAATCACGCCCAAAGTTAGCAGCGACCCGCCAATCACCAGCGACTGGATATGGCCATTGC
>JBGSLY010000456.1:0-7154 GCA_041740435.1 Parasphingorhabdus sp. | reverse complement strand
TACGCCCGCAACGGCAAACGGTCCGGCGCGTGGATGACCGGTTACAAGGACAAATACCGTCTTGGCGGCAAAAACAACTATGCCGCCACGTCGAACAACAACAATTTCGTCAAGGGCGGCGCGCGCGAACCGACGCTGATCAGCCTTGATGATGCAACCACCTTGTTCCACGAATTTGGCCATGCGCTGCATTATCTCAACGTCGACGTCACCTATCCGGGTCTCGGCCATGTGCCGCGCGATTTCGTGGAATACCCCAGCCAGGTGAACGAAAACTGGCTGATGACGCCCTATATCCTTTCCACCTATGCCCGGCATTACAAGACTGGAGAGCCGATTCCGCAGGCGCTGGTGGACAAGATTCAGGCCGCCCAGACCTTCAACGAAGGTTTTTCGACGGTCGAATATCTGTCATCGGCAATTATCGACATGAAGCTGCACAACCGCGCTGATGCGCCGACCGACCCCGATGCGTTTGAGCGGGAGACCTTGGCCGAAATCGGCATGCCGCGTGAAATCGTAATGCGCCACCGTCTGCCACAGTTCAACCATCTGTTCTCCGATGACGGCTATTCGGCGGGCTATTACAGCTATCTCTGGTCGGAAACGATGGACGCCGACACTTGGGCGGCGTTTGAAGAAGCGGGCAGCCCGTGGGATGCGGCCACAGCGGAAAAATTCCGTTCGATTTTGCTCGCCACCGGCAATGAAACCGACCGCAAAGAAGCGTACCGCGCCTTCCGTGGCCGCGACCCGGACGTGAAATATATCATGAAGAAACGCGGCTTTCCGGTTCCCGGCGAAACGGCAAGCGCGGCAGGGAGCAAGGATAGCGCGGCGAAGTAATTACGGCATTTTGGATGTGGGAAGTTCTCTCCTGTCTATGGGGGGGGGGACTTTCACATCCGCTGTAGTTCGCGCTATCCGTTCAATCCCAATCCATCGAGGAACGGGGTGGAAAAAGCATCGCGCTCGGCCTTGGCGGGCAGCAGCAGCGCACGTGCCTGATTCCATCGGGCGATATGGCCACCATAGCCGCGCTGGATACGCGCCGCGGTGATCGCATTCATCTTGCCCCAGTGCATGGTATAGTCCAGCCCCGCCGCATCAAACCGGTCGGCGGTGAGTGCGATCAGCTTGCGTGCTTCGGGTGTGTCGATTCCATCGATGTCGATGATACAGCAGGGGTCATAGCGGACAAAGGACAGCAAACCCGCTGATTTCTGGGCAAAGCGGCAGGTAAAGACGACCGCCGCTGCATCATGTTGGGCAAAGGCGGCGCGCATGATGCCGAGTGCCCGATCCACCTGCGCCGCCGGCATGGCAAAGCCGGAGCTCGCCACCCCTTCGCGCGCGGTAGTGAAGGTATAGGTTTCGCCGGGGGTCGCCCAGTCTTCCTTTTTGTCGCTACGTTCTTTGAGTTCGCTGCCGATCAAGGTGCTGACCGCCAAATTGCGCAGATCCGGGAATAGCTTCAATGCCTTGCCAACCAGCTTGGGCAGGTCGGTGCCCGGCTCACTGGCGGTCGGCAGATCGTATTTGGGCGGGTAAGAGGACGGGCAATCCTCTTGGTATCGCACGGTGGCATAGACCATATCCGGCTTGTTGGGGTCGATAATCCCTTGAAAAAAATAGGGTTGACGCAGTGCATCGGGCAGGCCGCAATTGGTAAAATCCATACTGGTCAGTGCGCCGCGCGCCTGCGCATAGGGGATGTGGCGCAAGATGCTATTGAGCAGATAGCGGGGTGCGGTGCGATACAGCACGGCATGGACCAGACCCAGCGCGCCCAGACCAACCAGCGCCGCAGAGAACAGCAGATCATCGCGCACCAACTCCGCGCCCAGCTTTGCGGCAAATTCGTCGCTGGTCACCGGATCGCTCGCCCGCTCAATCCACAGATTGCGCCCCGCACTCAGCAGTTGCAGCCCAGCCACTTGGTTTTCCATCGCGCCGAAGGACAGCGCCGAACCGTGGACGCCGGTTCCCAGCACGCCCGCTATTGTCTGCCCGTTGCTGGCCCCGGTGGTGCGCAGCGCCCGGCCGCGCTGCGGCGTTTCGAGTACTTCGTTGAGCCGTGAAATCTTGGTCCCGCACTGCGCGAGGATGAGTTCTTCGGCCTTGGTGGCGGACAGCGGGTTCATGTCGCTTTCTTTTAAGAAGAACATATAACCCAATTGGTCGGTCTCGATCAGCCAGCAGGCGTCGGCAACATTGATGTCGGAATAGGACCAACGTGACCCCGCCACCCGAAGCCGGACGCCCGCCGCCACCGCCTCTGCGATAATACCCTGCAACCGCGCCGCCGTGCTGCGCATGCCAGACATGGTGGCGGTGCCGGGCTTTTCGTTGCCGATCTTGATATGCCGCGCCAGCGTCCGGCGGACATTCTCATGATGGTTGTGCCACGAAACATTCTTTCGCACACTGACATAGGGATCAGTCATGACGTCACCTTTCGCCTATTCATCGGTCGAGCCGGGATCAACCGGCACATTGGCGCAATTGTAGCTGATGGTTACCGAATCAAAGAGACCGAGGGTCAATAGCGAGAGCAGCGTTTGCCCCGCGTTCTTGCTTACCGTTACGTCTTGCAACAAATTGGTCGGGCAGTCGGCGGAGTGCCGCTTGGGCGTGGGATCAAGGGCAAAAGCCGGCGAGGTTACCACCCGGGCTTCGCCCTCTTGATTGGGTATAGCAGTCCGCACCATATGCGTTGCGCAGCCCGACAGAAACAGAGTGGTCGCGCCCGCTAAAACCAGCCGCCGCATCGCCCGCATCACAGATCCTCCGCCAATTTTCGGCGCGCCATAGTGGCGTCGCCTATGTTTTCACACTTGGCGTAGCAGCAATATTCGCACCATTATTGTACGAATCAGCCAGCAGGACAAAAATCCTCAAACGAATATTCTAGGCGGGCTGAACGAACAAATTATAGGGGTCGATTCCCTCCGCACGAAAGACGTCATGCGCCGCGAAATAGCGTTCGGGACGGCCGATGTTCAGCATCCGGCGCACTTCCTCTAACGGCAGCGCCAATAGGGCGGCGACATCTTGCTGTGCGATCCGCTTGGCCGCTTTGCCGAGCCGCTGTCCTTCGCGGACCGCAGCATAGAGGTTGACCGACGTCGGCACCTGATGCTTCATTTCGCGCGCACCCGCATAGGCGATGAACAGCACCCCCAGATTGGGGTTCTGGCTATAGGAAAAGCCGAGCAAGCATTGTTCGCCCATCGCATCGCGGCCATAGCCGGTCAGGACGTGGAAAAGATCGTGCGTGTCG
Organism: Parasphingorhabdus sp.; assembly: GCA_041740435.1. GTDB lineage: Bacteria > Pseudomonadota > Alphaproteobacteria > Sphingomonadales > Sphingomonadaceae > Parasphingorhabdus. The sequence goes on along the minus strand of JBGSLY010000456.1, from coordinate 3,871 downwards.
CGCAGCCGGTTTCCATAGCGTTCGACGAGGTCGTTATACGCCGGGCGCGAGGCGGTGAAGCGATCATATTCAGCAACCAGCCCAGCGGCGGTCAGCCCTTCACGCTCCATAAAATCGACATAATGCTGCGCCAGCGATCCCTTGGGCAATTTGCGAAGACGGTCATGGTCGTCGAGAATATCGGGCAGATATTCGCCGCGCGCCAAAATATCCTTGCCCAGCGGCGTGTCCCAGAATTTGCGCGCTTCGCTGAAAAAATTGCGTCCGCGCAGCGAATCGATGATGTGGAACACCTGCTCAGTATCTTCTTTGTCCGCCACCAGTTTGCGAAAATGGCGCAATGCCTTCAGCGGCCGAAAGCTGCTCGTGGTGCGGCTGGGATGGGCAAAAACAAGATCGGTCATAACGGCTCCTTATCGTGCAACGCTGTCTTAACAGATTCCTCTCTTATGAACAATAATGTAAATAAGGTAAAAACGTGCACGACGCAATTTTCCGTTACCCGGTCTGGCCCATCGCCCATCCGGCAGCAGCAAGTACGATCAAGGTGCGAAAAACGTTCCAGCGCAGGGCAAAGATCAACCCTAAAGCGGCGAACGAGAGCAGCGCGGCGCGCCAGTCGATGCTGCTCCAGATCGGCATGTCGAAATCAAACGGCCCCGTATCAAACCGCTCCACTTTGCCGAACAGCACGTGCAGCGCGAACCAGAGCGTCAGATTGGCAATGACCCCTACCACAGACGCGGTGATCGCCGACAGCGCCCCTTTCAGCCAGCGGGCGTTCTGCAGCCGGTCAATCCATGGGGCAAAAGCGAATATCCACAGGAAGCAAGGGGCAAAGGTCACCCAAGTCGTCACCAACGCACCGATTATTCCGGCCAGCAGCGGCGTAAACGGCTCTGGCTCCCGGAAACTGGCCAAAAATCCGACAAACTGCGTCACCAGAATCAGCGGCCCCGGCGTCGTTTCCGCCAGTCCCAGTCCATCGGCCATCTCGCCCGGTTGCAGCCAGCCAAAGCCGTTCACCGCCTCCTGCGCCATATAGGCGAGCACCGCATAAGCGCCGCCAAAGGTCACCACCGCCAATTGCGAGAAGAACAGGCCGATTCGCCACAGCACATGATCCGGCCCCAGCAGGAGCAGGATGGCGACCATCGGCAATGCCCAGATTGCACCCCACAAAAATGCGGCGCGGATCGTTGATTGCCATGGGCGCTCCGAAAGCGGCGCGACCGAGTCGCTGCAGGTCCCCAATGCCAGCCAGTCGGGACGCGACTGCGCGGCCCAAAGCCCAATAAGTCCGGCCCCCAATACCATCAGCGGAAAGGGCAGGTTGAGCAGAAACAGACCGGCAAAGGCCGTGCCCGCCAACAGGCGTTTGAAGCCTGTGTTGAGAGCTCTTCCGGCGATTCGCAGCAGAGCCTGAACCACGATCGCGAACACGGCGGCTTTGATTCCCAGGAATATCGCGTCGAACCATGCCAGGTCGGCGGCAAAGGCGTAGAGGATGGATAGCCCCAACATCACCAAAGCGCCGGGAATGACAAACAGCATGCCCGCCGCAATGCCGCCCTTCATGCCATGCAGCCGCCACCCGATCCAGGTCGCCAGTTGCTGTGCCTCTGGTCCGGGCAGCAAGTGGCAGAAATTGAGTGCATGCAAATAGTCCGCTTCGCTAATCCAGCCGCGCTGCTCGACCAGCTCCCGATGCATCAAGGCGATTTGTCCCGCCGGTCCGCCAAAGCTCGGGCAGCCGATTCGGCTATAGACTCGCACCGCCTCGGAAAATGTCGGTTTTTGTGTACTTGCTTCCACCCATACCTCCGAAATGCCGGAAACGTCCGACAGAAGAGAGGCAACGCTTGGGCTCATGGCCTGAGCGGGAGGTTGCACTGTCCCGCGAAGATGATGCTATACGCGGCGCGCGCGGGCAAACAATAGTTTTCATCGCGGTAAGGGCTGGGCTATGCTCGGCGTACTCTTGTTCAGACATCACACGGTACCCCTAATGCAATCTATCGCCGTCCTGCCCTATGCCGATTTGCCCGATTATAGCGATGCGGAGCGGATCACCCGTTCGCGCGGGTTTTATGATCATATGGCTACGCGGCGAACCTGTCGTTTCTTTGCGGATGACCCGGTTCCGCGGGCAGTGATCGAAAATGCCTTGCTCGCCGCCGGAACCGCTCCTAGCGGTGCCAACCATCAACCGTGGCATTTTGCGGTCGTATCATCGCCAGATAAAAAGCGCGCGCTTCGCGAAGCGGCCGAAGCAGAAGAGCGCGCGTTTTACGATAGCAAGGCCAGCGCCGAATGGCTGGAGGCGCTGGCCCCGCTTGGCACCGATCCCGACAAGCCGTTTCTGGAAACCGCGCCGTGGCTGATCGTCATTTTTGCGCAGCGGCGCGGCGGGCTGTATCCGGGAGAGAGCAAACAAAATTACTATGTCAGCGAGAGCGTGGGCATCGCCACCGGCATTTTGATCACTGCGCTGCACGATGCGGGCTTGGCAACACTGACCCATACCCCCAATCCGATGAAATTTCTCAACCGTCTGTGCGCCCGACCGGCGAATGAAAAACCGGTGATGGTGTTGGTGGTGGGCAAGCCCGCCAAAAATGCCACTGTGCCGGTGCATGCGACCATGAAAAAGCCGCTTGATCAGATTGCGAGCTGGCTATGACCGCTTCATCGCTTTCTCGCCGCTATCTGGAACTCGATGCGCTGCGAGGTTTTGCAGTCATGGGCATATTGCTGATGAACATCATCGGCTTTGCCTTGCCAGAGGCGGCCTATCTGACCCCATCCTATGCCGGAATGCCAAGCGCCTCGGACGCGACCAGCTGGCTGGTGAATTTCGTGTTTTTCGATGGCAAGATGCGCGGATTGTTCTCGCTGTTGTTCGGGGCCAGCATGATGCTGATTGCCGAGCGGGCAATGGCCAATGGCGAAGATCCGGCCTCGGTCCATTACCGGCGGATGCTGTGGCTCGCGCTGTTTGGGCTGGCGCATTATGTGCTGTTGTGGTTCGGCGATATCCTGTTTCTCTATGCGGTCATTGGCAGTCTGGCCTTTCGGATGCGCGATTGGGACAGCGAACGGCTGATCCGGATCGGCCTTTTGCTCTATGTCATCGGCTTTATCGCCATGTGCGCTTGGATGGGCAGCTTGCTGAGCATCCAATGGCAGGTGATGCAGGGAAACGCCGGCCCCGACCTTTTGACCCAATATCAAGAGATTTTGGCCGAATTCGTCCCTCCCGCCGATGCGTTGGCGGCAGAGATAGCGCACTTTCGCGGGACCTATGCCGATATCGTGTGGACCCGGGGTGTTGAGGAGTGGAGCTATCTCGGCATTACCATTCTCTATTTCCTGCTGGAGACCCTGCCACTGATGATGATCGGGATGGCGCTGTTCAAAAACGGATTTCTGACCGGAAAATGGGCAGCTACCGATTACCGCCGTCTGGGACTCAAGCTGTTTTTCGTCGGATTCACGATTCAGAATGCATTGGCGCTGGTGATTGTGTTCAGCCGGTTTGATGTGCTGATCACCGTCAATGCGGTGGTCGCTTGGTCCTTGCCCACCCGGCTGATAATGACGGTTGGCTATGCGGCGCTGTTGATACTGCTGATCCAGAAATGTGTGGGGCAGGGATGGCTGAGCCGCGTTGCCGCGACGGGGCGTGCGGCCTTTTCCAACTATCTTTTAACCAGCGTGATCATGACCAGCATTTTTTATGGCTATGGCCTTGGCCTGTTTGGCCAGCTTGACCGGGTAGAGTTGATGCTGGTGGTGACGTCCATGTGGTCGTTGATGCTGCTCTGGCCCCTCCCTTGGCTGCGGCGGTTTCGCTACGGCCCGCTCGAAT
>JBGSLY010000455.1:0-11222 GCA_041740435.1 Parasphingorhabdus sp. | reverse complement strand
AGGGAAGCATTCCCAAACGAATATTGGATTCAGTGTCATCAGCCAACGAGCGGTAAAGTGCCATCATTCCGGCGCGCAGGCGGCTTCCCTTTGATCCGGTTTGCTCGACCCCGCCGCAGCCCCCAGCCACCCCTGGTGCACAATTCATCGATCCCGTAACATCCATCACCACCATGATGTCATTGGCACCCTGTTCCCTCTTCACGTCGCAGCTGACGCTCACATCCAACGATGTAAAGCCAAAAATCCGCATGACGCTGGTCGGGACTTCGACGGTTGCACTAGCGTTCAATTGGGTCGGGTCATCGGTTTGGGGAGCGATTTGGAAATCCAAATTTGTCGTTCCCATCGTGCCATCGGGAAAATTGAAATCGAAAAAATTGCGGGCGTGCTGCTCGGTCTGTGTTGTGAAGGATATTCCCGACATTGATTGCCGGGCTGCCAAAGCTGCCGCATCGCAAGCGGTTTGCAATTTGCTGCGAACAACATAGGCGCGGCCAGCATCCACCCCGCCGCCAATCAAGGCCGCGACAGGGATGAAGGCTATGGCGATAATCGGTAGGGCATTGCCGACAACATTGGCAACCAACCGGGCCAGAAACTTCAGAAAAGGTGTTGCAATTGACGGCATGTTGGGTGCGAAACTCTATGGTTGAGGACCGAACCTAGGCCAAAATGCTTAAAATTTTACATATGCGAGTGGTTAAAGTAACTGGCCATGGATATCGCACACCTCAGCATAGCGGTCAGACCATTCCCAACATCCCATTGAATCCGGTTAACATGACAGCTCCCTGCCGTTAACTCTGTGATGCCTATTTGGTCAGCCGAAGGTTGGCCACTTGAGCTGCAATATCAGTAAATGTGGATGTCAGTGCAGCCGAGTTGTTGGCCTGATAAGCCTTATCGCCGGAAGCACAGTCCTCTAGAGATTCGGTCATTGCGGTACCGAAAGCCACAACCCAAATGGTGATCCCTTTGGCTTTGATCGATTCGCAGATTGCATTGAAACGGGCCTCGACGATCGCATTGTTGCTGGCATTGTCCGGTGCGACAGAGGCATCCAATTGGCGGCGACGATCAACGGCGGTCCAGCCATAGGCATCGTAATGGGTCACATCGGTATCGACTTCGCCGTCCGTCATAAAGACGATATTACGCGACAAGTTTCCGTTCACGGTATTGGCCGCCGCAAACAAACCCGTCGGTGAAATCAGCCGCCCGCCCCACACCATACCAATGTCGTGATAGGTTTGACCCGATGGAACCAGGCTATCAAGATAGGCTTGCAGCGAGGTGTCATCCCAACCGGTAGCCAAATTTTTTGCCTCGGTCGGGCAAATGGCATAGGAACCGGAGTTCGTGTACTTGAGATTGGGCTTGTTGCTGGTGGACCTCTCCTCCGCCACGCTCCAGCTATTCAAATTGGATCTGGCGAAGACAAGTTCTGACAGAGCCCGCCCCCATTGTGTAAGCGGATTTCCGCTATCGGGGATCAAGTCAATCTGCATGTCATAGGCATTGGCAGGGATAGGCCAATAGTCATTGGTCCGCACCGTGGCTCGTTCTTCGATACAGCCGTTCCATTGAATATTTTCGTTGGTGTGGTTGTTTCCAGTGGGTGCGATGAAACTATCGCCAACACCCAATCCAGCGGTATTGTAAACGACGGGTTTGTATATCCACCAGTATCTGTTGGTCGTATCCGAAGAGCCATATACCGGGATTGTAACTTTTACCGCAGTTTCACGGTAATCCGTATAGGTCCATATCGTCAAATCGCACGAAGTGGGCGTTTGACTGACATAGCCCCATTGGCCGTCCATGACCACATCATAGACTTCTGTAACTTTTGAACCTGCCGGGGGGCCGGCGTACGGCTCGGAATTGCTGGAAACCAGGTTCCAATTGTTAGAGAAGGTGAGACTGGGCGTTTCACAATTTTCCAGCGGCAAAGGCGTTGTCGCGCTGACGGCAGTCCCCGAAACATAGGTATAGCTGTAATCCGAGCGGGTCGTTTCACCTCCGCTGCCGGTAACTGTATCGGTGCCATCGGGAACCCGGGATTGATAGGTCTAGCTGTCGGCCAGCCATCCCGGATTTGGCTCCAGAATGGCACCTACATTCACTGATTCCGAATAGGGCACGAAGCCATAGCGAATTATCGTGGTTGGTTCCCGGATTGCTTCCAGCTGATCATAAAATCCACTAACGGCATCGCGCATGGCCTCCATTCTGGAGACTGTATCACCAGGATTTGTCTCGGCCATCGATCCGGTTGTGTCCAACACAAACATGACATCGGTGTTGGATAAGCTAACCGCCGCCGAACAATTCACTTTGACCTCGTCGGTCGTATAGCCAAATATGGGCATGATATAGAGCGGCAGGATAACCGAAGCTTCGCCGGACACCGTGGAAAGATCGGTGCTAGGCACGCTGGGACTGAAAACAGCATCACCGCTGCCCAAAGTGTTGGGCGCAAAATTGACGTTGAAAAAGTTATTGGCTGCTTCACGGGCAGCATTGGTTAAGCCATCGGCACCCGTCGCAGCCGTTGGGTTGGAACTTTGTGACTTTCTTGCAGCCAATACGCCGGCATCACACGCCTGTTGCAATCGGGTGTGGACCAAGTAAATCCTACCCATGTCAACAGCGCCGCCAACCGCTCCCGCCACCGGAACGAACGCCGCTGCAATGATAGCCAGAGTGTTGCCCTTGCGACTCCGCAACAGTCGTTTGAGGAACGAACCTCTCGACAGAGAAGGGATTTTACAAGTCATGTTGAGCTGAACTTTGGTCCTTTACGTAAGATACTATTATTCGCAGCGGGTTAATTTCCCTTTAAATTGAAAGCACAGGTCCTTAATTGTTACTTAATGTTACACGACGAACATCTCTCTCCATTACAAAAGCTGTCAATCGCCTATGCCCCGGTCGAGACGAGGCCATGGCTTTCCGCGGTATATGGTTTTGATGGCCGACTGGGCGAAATCGCATTGGGATCGTTAGAACCGATATTTGCCCAGATGAAATTCGCGTGGTGGCGAGAGTTTATGGCCAAACCTGCCTCACAATGGCCGGTGGGTGATCCGATAATTCAAGCCTTAGCTGGTTTTGCCGAGGATCCAGCGATTTTGCAGCAATTGCGCGGTCATGTCGATTGCTGGGACAGCATCCATGATCAATTGCTCGATGATAATGCCAAGCTGGCGCAAACGATGGCAGAGAGGGGCAGGGGATTGTTGACCCTTAGCCTAGGTAAAGATGTCAATACCGCGTCGGATTCGCAGATGTTGCAAAGCATTATGATGTGGTCACTTTGGGATGGCGCCGTCCGCTGCTCCGACGGAGAGCGCCGCAAAATGTTTTGGGATGCGGGAAGATCGATGGCGCTGCAAAGCCGCAAAATTCGCTTGCCACGGCGGTATCGCCATATTTCGATTCAATACCGAATTGCACGATATGAATTGATTGGCGATCAGATCGAAAGGCCAGTTCATCGTCCTGGAACAGCATGGCGGCTCTTGTTTCATGGGTTGACCGGCGTATAGTATGTCCAATGAACAAGTATTTGACCGGCGCAATAGCTGCACTGCTCTTGGCGAGTGGTGGCTTGTTCCTTTGGTTTGGTGCGCAAAGTGAAGTCGTGCCGGTACCAGCAGCGCCGCCGCCGCCCGTTATCGCCGATCCACTGGATGTTCCATCGTCTGAGGTCGCTTCCGATATCAAGGGGCCGCCGCCGCCGGAACCACCCAAGGCACATAAGCTGTCACGAGAAGAAGTGCGCTTCAACCGGTATGATCGCAACCGGGATGAGATTATTACCCGGATCGAGCTAATGAGCAGCAGGACCAAAGCGTTCCGTCAGCTTGATCGGGACGGCAACAATCTGCTGACTTTTGAAGAATGGGCGGTTGGCACCAGCGACCGGTTTGCCAAATCCGATGTCAATAAAGACGGGAAGGTAAACCGGAGCGAGTTTGCAACAACGCGTCCGAAACCTGCACCAAAGCCCAAATGCGATTGCTGAGGCTCTGATATATAAAAACGATAATATATATTATGTTAAATTAAATTTCAATTAGGGGATGAGGGTCATGGTGTCGCCCTCGACCTTCCACGATTGCAGCCGCGACAAAAAATTCATGCCCAGCACATTGGTGTCACCAAATTCCTCCGCCACGATAATCGGAAAATCGGTGGTGACGATGCTGCCGACAACCAGTTTGTCGACGCTGGTTCGGCGCGCTTCGACAATGCCATTGGCAGTATTAACGGCGACGGTCAGACCAAAGCCGGATACATCCACTCCGGCGGCCTCAGCATCACTCAATGTCATGCCTGTTGTTGTCGCGCCGCTGTCCACAAGGAAACCTGCTTCGCGCCCGTTGACATAGGCCTTGACCCAATAATGTCCGTCGTCGCCGCGTTTCAGAATTAAAGTATCACCGCTTACCATTTGCTTGTCTGTGCCGAGTAGTTCGCTGCTAACACGTGTCCAGACGGCTTTGCCCTCCTCTCGGAACGAAAGCAGAACGATTGCCACGCCAAAGATCGCCACCCAAATAGCGGCAAAACGCACGGTTTCATTGAGTGATAACCGGCGTGCGAGCAAAGATCCTCCCACCAGCACCATCATGACGATACCGGCCACCAAATTCAGACTGTCATTCTCGCTCACGGCCTAGCCTTTGCAAAAAGTGCATAGAAATTTTGCGAACTCTGGTTGGCCAATTCTTCAAAAGACAGGTCTTTAAGCTCCGCAAGGTAGCGCGCGGTATCGGCAACGAACGCCGGTTCCCCGGTTTTTCCTCGATGCGGCACCGGTGCCAGAAATGGCGCGTCGGTCTCCACCAATACCTTATCCATTGGCAAGGTCTGCGCCACCGCTTGCAAATCGCGGGCATTCTTGAACGTCAGAATTCCGGATAGAGAGATATACAGCCCAAGATTGAGGGCAATTTCGGCAAATTCTGCACTTGCGGTAAAGCAATGGATGACTCCGGAAAACCGGCCCTTGGCCATTTCCTCCGACAAAATCGCCGCCGTATCCTCTTCGGCATCGCGGGTATGCACGATCAGCGGTAGTCCCGTTTCACGCGATGCAGCAATATGGGTGCGAAAGCTGCTGCGTTGATTGTCCCGGTCGCTGTGGTCGTAATAGTAATCGAGACCCGTTTCCCCGATGCCAATGACCCGTGAATGCTGTGCAGCGGAGACCAGTTTTTGGAGATCAACATCGGGATGCTGGTCTGCCTCATGCGGGTGGATGCCAATACTGGCCCAGACATCGGCTTCCCGTTCAGCGGTGGCTACAACATCGCCCCATTCACTCTCTCGCGTCGAGATATTGAGCATGGCCGTCACCCCTGCCCCCCTTGCCCGGGCCAGAATTTCCGGCTGTTGCTCGGCCAAGCCCTTGTAGTTCAAGTGACAATGGGAATCGACGAGCATTAGCCCTGCCCTTCCGCCGTCGGCAGATCGAGACGCGGGAACAAACCTTGCGGCGCATCAAGCCGATAGTCGCTTTCGGCCAGCGGCGAATACCAATGGCCTCGAATGGCGTCATAGCTTCGCTTCTCAAGCGGAATCCCCATAACATCGAGCAATTTACCGGCACTCTCTGGAATGATCGGCAGAATGGCGAGCGCAAGTTGAGCGATGGCGATGTACAGCGTTGCCAACACCGTTTCCATCCGCTGCGGATCGGTTTTGCGCAAGGCCCATGGCGCTTCTGCATCGACATAGGCGTTACACGCGAATACGCCGCGCACCCAATGCGCCGCTGCTTGGTTGAGCGATAGCTCCGCAAAGCTGTCCGGAATTTCCTTGCTGACGAGTTGGTCTATAAGCTCAAACAACGCAGTATCCTGCGGCTGATGGCCATATATCGCCGGAAGATACCCATCCAAGTTTTTGTAAATAAACGAAAGCACCCGCTGCGCCAGATTGCCAAAGCTGTTCGCAAGATCGGCATTGCATTTGGTGACAATCGCCTCAGCCGAATAGGTGCCATCCTTGCCAAAAACAACTTCTGACAGCAGATAGTAGCGCAGCTGATCTACCCCGAAATGGTCTGCGAGCACCATGGGATCGACCACATTGCCCAATGATTTGGACATTTTTTCGCCCCGGTTGAGCAAAAATCCATGCCCAAAAACCTTTTCCGGCAAAGGAATACCAGCGCTCATCAGGAATGCGGGCCAGTAAACCGCGTGAAACCGGACAATGTCTTTACCAATCAGATGCAGGTTGGCCGGCCAATAGCGGGCAAACATATTGCCTGTATCGGGATAGCCCACCCCGGTCATATAGGTCGTCAAAGCATCGACCCAGACATACATAACATGTCCCGGCGATCCGGGAACCGGGACCCCCCAATCAAAACTGGTTCGCGAAACGCTGAGGTCTTTAAGTCCCCCTTCGACAAAGCGGATGACCTCGTTCCGGCGACTGTCGGGTTGGATAAAGTCGGGCTGCGCGGCATAGAGCGCCAGCAGCTTATCTTGATAGGCGGAAAGCCGGAAAAACCAGGTTTCCTCTGCCGTCCATTCTACTGGGGTACCCTGCGGCGACAGCTTTTCGCCGCCCTCGCCTTCGCTTAACTCCTCTTCGGCATAAAATGCTTCGTCTCGCACCGAATACCAGCCTTCATAACGGTCGAGATAAAGATCGCCATTGGCTTCCATAGCCTTCCATAAGGCAATGCTGGCCTTGTGATGCTCCTCGCTGCTAGTACGCTTGAAATCGCTATAGCCGACATTAAGACCATCGCACATCTGCCTGAAATAGCACGACATTTCGGTTGCGAATTCCAGTGTGTCACGGCCCGCCGCGCGCGCGGTCTGCGCCATTTTGAGGCCATGTTCATCGGTGCCGGTGATGAGGCGCACATCTCTGCCAAGCAAGCCATGAAACCGCGCAATACAATCGGCGGCAATCGCCTCATAGGCATGGCCGATATGCGGGCGGCCATTGGGATAGCTGATGGCGGTGGTAATATAAAATGGTTCGGACATGGGCTCTCTATCAGCAGACGATGATGCGTCAGCGATAGTCTTTAGGCGGGGCAAGCGATGCCATCAACCCGCCCAGTGCAAATATCACCGATGGCATGTCGAGCGACTTGGGCTGCGCGTTCCCGACCAGTCGACAGGCATCTTCCCATATCTGAATGGCTTTGCTCTGCCGCTCCCCTGACAGGGCCTTGACCTCGCGAGAAATCAGACCGGGCACGATATCCAGAAAAGCTCTCTGCCGTTTGACACCGTTTTTACCGCTCAACTGTCCGACCAGTTCCAACCGGATTGCCATATCGGCATCACCGCGCTGCATCAGCGTCCGGGCCTTGGCCACCAATTCGGCAAGTCCGGCCTCCGCATATCCCAAAGCTCTCCCGGGCGATCCTTGCGTTACCGCAATTAAGGCATCGCGCTCGACCGCCGTGAGATCGGGCCGCTTCAGCGACAGTATCTCGGTCATATCTTGGTCCGACAGCGGATCGAAACGGAGCAGCCTGCACCGGGACCGAATTGTGGGAAGCAAGCGATCCGGGACATGACTAATCAAAAAAAACAGGCAATCACTGGGCGGCTCTTCCAGATTTTTGAGCAGCGCATTGGCCGCCGGCCCTTCCAGATCGTCGGCGGCATCAATAATCACCACCCGAAATCGGGAGAAACTGGAGCGGCTGTTAAACAGAGGTTGCAGCGCCCGGATCTGGTCGATGGCAATATTGCGCTTCAACAGTTGTTCGCTATCGCCTGCGGAACCAGCTGATTCCAAGGCTTTGGCGTCTTTATCCGTTTTCGCCAACCGCTCGATCAAACGCCAATCGGGATGGGCCCCGGCGGCAATTAAGTGCCCGGCCTGACTGGCAGGATTGATCGCAAATTCGCCAATATCGAGCCGATCCGGCATCTGCCCCTCCAGCAGATACTGACCAATTTGCTTTGCAAAACTGGCTTTCCCCAGCCCCTTTGGCCCAGCGAGAATCCATCCATGCGGCAGTTTCCCAGCATGCAACACATTCAGAAATTGCGCGGTCTGCGCCGAATGGCCGATCAATTCCGCCATGACGTCATACCGTCAATTCTTCGATGAACGTAAGGATTTCGGAGGTTATCACCTCAGCAGGCCGATTGCCGTCGACCAGTATTGCCCGATCCGGCTCGCTGGTGGTGATATCGTGAAAAAATGCCCGTACGCGGCGATGATATTCCCAATCACGACCACCAATCCGATCGGCATCCCCCATATCACGAGCCTCCAACCGCTTTTGTGCAATATTTTCAGGTAAATCCAGCACAATAGTGAGGTCAGGCCATAAGTCCGCACTGCCTATACGATGCAGGTTCAAAATTTCCTGATCGGTCAAAATTCCGGTCGCGGTCTGATAGGCGCGACTGCTGTCTACAAAACGGTCACAGACTACCCATGTGCCGGTCGCCAGCGCTGGAATAATCGCCTTATGCACATGTTCCGCCCGAGCGGCCGCAAATAACAGCGCCTCGGACCGCATGTCCCAACTGTCGCCGGAATGATGCAACAGCAGATTGCGAATCTGTTCTGCTCCCGATGTTCCGCCCGGTTCGCGGGTTTGCAAGATCTTGTGTCCTTTGACCTCTAAGGCGTTGGCAATCGCGCATGCCTGGGTCGATTTTCCAGCCCCTTCCCCGCCTTCCAATGTAATCAAGCGGCCCGTCATCCCCAGCCGATCAGCGATTTCAGGCCGGCCCAGACCCGATCAAAAAAACCTGCCGGGCCAACGGCTTCCGCGGCGACCAGCGACATGACCTGATCGCCAGTGGGTGTGCTGACCACCAGTTCGGCTAGCGTTGCTCCTTTCGCAAAAGGTGCCTTCACAGGGCCGACATAACGCACCTTCATGGTCAGCTTGTCTGATGCGCCGATTGGAAGGGTTGCGGAAAGATCGCGCGGGGCAAGCAATCCCACGCTACTGGTATCGCCGCCTTGGACCTCGGCATTTTGCAACTTCGTGCCTTTTTTAAACAAGGGCTTGGTTTCCCAAGCAGCAAACCCCCAATTCATGAAGGTCACAGATTCGGAAATGCGGGCATTATAACTGTCTAACCCCGCAACAACAGCTATCAACCGCCGACCCTTTTGTTCAGCCGACCCAGCGAAGCCATAGCCCGCCTCTTCGGTATGGCCGGTTTTCAGGCCATCCGCGCCGTCAACCTTGCCAAACAGGGGATTGCGGTTGGGCTGAGTGATCGCCGCACCATTGTTGGTCTTCCCCCAGCTGAATTCGCGCAACCCAAAATACTGCTTGTACAATTCTGGAAAATCGAGCGCGAGTCGCGCGCCCAATTGAGCGAGATCGCGGGCGGTGACATAGGTTCGACCTTCGTCTGGCCAACCGGTTGCATTGCCGAAGTGGCTATTTTTTAAACCGATTTTCTTGGCCGAGGCATTCATCAGATAGGCGAAGCTGGCCTCATTGCCCGCAATCGCATCTGCCAGAACCACGCTCGCGTCATTTCCCGACAAAGTTATCACGCCATGCAGCAAATCAGCGATAGTGGGCTTGTCGTCGGGCATCAGGAACATCGTAGACCCCTGCCCTTGCCAAGCTTTCCATGTGCCGGGATTTATCGCAACCTTTTGATCGGCCTTAGTCTTACCCTTCGCCAATTGATCGAACGCGACATAGACGGTCATCATTTTGGCCATGGATGCGGGCGGTATCCGCCTGTCCGCATCGCGCGCGAACAGCACCGCCCCGGAGGATAGATCGAGCATATAGGCAATTGGTGCCTGCGAATCATAGACGGGCCGGGCGGCAGATGCGGATGCAGCGACCAGAGCCGTGAACGGCAAGGCCAAATATAATATTTTCATAACAATCCAGAGGAATCGGAGTTAACGGTCGGCCAGCATAATCGAAGCGCTAGTATAACCTTGGCCTCGCGCTTTTTCCAGCGCTGTATTGGCTTCTTCCTCGGTCGCGAACGGTCCGTAACGAACGCGCCATACCGAACGATTGGCATTGGGCATAACGGCGGCGCCCAATTTGCGCGCCAATGAATCCGCCCGCGCTTTGTCGCCGAATGCGGCCACCTGCACAACATAGGTCCCCGGCAAACCGCCCACATAATTCTCACCAACGCTACTCTGCGCCATCTCCGGCTTCGCTTTTACCACCGGCGCGGGATTGGGATTCGGAGGAGCCGCGACACGAGGGGCTGCTCCTTCGACAATGAAACGACCGTCCCGAGACCCGGTTGTGACAGGCGCGGAAACAGCGACTGACGGGCTGGGGGACGGCGCATAGCTTGGCGCACTTACGGCACGTGCATCCGACGGCTTCGGCAGTACTGCTAGATTTTTGCGCAGAATGAGGAGTAAAGAATCGGGTGTTGCAATCCGGTCGGTTGCGACCCCGCCGCCGCGCAAAACCGCGCGTTCCTGCTCATTGGGATTGACCTTGCGGACCCGAACTCCGGCGGAACCGGTCCCATCGATTCCCAGTTGGCGTGCCGCTCCGCGCGACAAATCGATTAAGCGGTCGTTGGCGAAGGGACCGCGATCATTGATCCGGACCAAAATGGTTCTGCCCGTGTCCAGCGCGGTAACCTCGACATAGCTGGGCAGAGGTAGCGTCTTATGCGCACCCGAAATGCCATCTGGATTGAAACGCTCACCATTGGCGGTCAGATTGCCGCTCAATTCGTCACCGTACCAGCTAGCATAGCCGACCTCGTCATAGGCGGCTACATCTTGCGGCACATAGGTCGTGCCGCCGACTTGATAAGGCTCCCCTATTTTCTGTGGATAATCGCTGATTCCGGCAGAGCTGACCGAATTACTTTTTCCGATTGGCGCACCAACAGAATCATTCACACCATCAATCGTACCGCATCCCGCCAGCGCCAATAGGGCCAGACAGGCATAGCGCTTATCGTTGAATTTCATCGGCCAACAACCCCACGGACAAAGCATAAAAATTTGAGCAATTATATTCCAGGATAACCCGGTAGTTATTGGTCAGCAAATAGGCGGTGGCATTTTCGCCATCGGGTTCGAGCAGCGACGCCATTACGTTATCCGCCAATTGCCTGCCCCCTATCGGAGTCACACCCAAAGCGCGCCATTCGGACATGGTCTTCCACTGACTGTGCCGGGCATGCACCCGTGGGCAGCGCGGAGACACCGTCCGGTTGGCAATAGCCGCTCGGTCAAGCGAGGATGGCACG
>JBGSLY010000454.1:0-2420 GCA_041740435.1 Parasphingorhabdus sp. | reverse complement strand
GGAAGGATCGACAGAATCCCAGCCACTTCCGCGGCATTATCCGCCGATCCCAGCATCCCGATTTTAATTGCATCGATCCCCAGATCGTCGGCAACCGCCCAAATTTGATCGGCGACCATTTCCGGCGTCATGACGTCAATGGCGCGAACCCCGGCGCTGTTCTGCGCGGTCACGGCGGTAATTGCGGTCATCGCATGGCCACCGAGGCGCGATATGGTGCGGATGTCGGCCTGTATGCCTGCTCCGCCGCCGCTGTCCGACCCGGCAATCGATAAAATGCGCGGCGGTTTTCGGGTCATCCGGCCTTGTACTTTCGCTCCGTCGAGGCCGGAAATTTGGCAAGCAGCTTGGCGGCCCGGACCGGGCGATCCACCAGTTCGCCGCCGCAATTGGGACACCGATCATCTAGCGCCTCTGCACAATCGGCGCAAAAAGTGCATTCGAACGAGCAGATAAACGCCGCCGGTTCGTCAGCGGGTAGGTCCGCGCCGCAGCGTTCGCAGTCAGGACGCATTTCAAGCATTCTATGTCCCCTGTTCACCGGCATAATAGTCGACCTCGTCAGCCTTGCTAAAGACATGCCTTAATCCCAAGTCACCCGGCGAATACACCGAAATCTTGTTCGAATCAGGATACTCGCAAATTTCGACTTGGGCCAAGGTGGAGACCGCCAAGTATAAGAGATCAACATCGCCGGTATTGATAATCTGATGCGCAACCTCCGGCCCACCGGTTGGGCAAGCAATGACATCATGGGCGCGCAATGGGTAGGTTGCCTCACCAAAGCGAAGCGTTCCGCACCCTTCGAGGATGAGAAACATTTCTTCCTCTGCCCGGTGCGCGTGGAACGGGCATTGCGCCTTGCCTGGAGGAACAACGGTAAGGTTATAGCCAAGCAAACGCGCTCCGATGCTCTCGCTAAACAACGCTCGGCGCGAGGTGTAACGAACATTTTCCTCGACATCGTCAAAAACGACCGCATCAAGGTTGATCACCGGGTTGGGCATTATGCTGCGGCCCTCACCGCTTCACAAATGGTATCAACCACCTGCTCGACCTGATGGGCGTCATCGCCCTCAGCCATCACCCGGATCAGCGGTTCGGTCCCCGACGCGCGAATAACCAGCCGCCCTTTGCCGAGCAATTCCTGTTCCGCCGCAGCGATAACCGATTGCACCTTTGCGCTCTCCAAAGGCTTGCCGCCCGAATAGCGCACATTTTTGAGCAATTGGGGCACCGGATCAAACAGGTGCATCAACTCGCTGGCGGGCTTGCCGCTCTCGACCAAGGCGCCGAGCACTTGCAGCGCAGCCACGGTGCCGTCGCCCGTCGTGCCATGGTCAAGCAGGATCATATGCCCCGATTGCTCTCCGCCGACATTGCATCCGGCCTTGCGCATCTCCTCCAGCACGTAGCGGTCACCAACCTTGGCACGGACCAGATCTAGATTCTGGCTATTCAGATAGCGTTCCAGACCCAGATTCGACATGACCGTCGCGACAATCCCGTCGCCGCGCAGCAGGCCATTGCGGTTCCAGCTGGTCGCGATCAGCGCCATCAGCTGGTCGCCATCAACCACATCGCCCTTTTCATCGACCACGATCAGCCGGTCGGCGTCGCCGTCAAGCGCGATGCCAATATTCGCGCCGCTCGACACAACGGTCTCTTGCAGGAGCGCAACATCGGTCGAGCCGCATTGGTCGTTGATATTCTTGCCATTGGGGCTAACGCCAATCGCGATCACTTCCGCGCCCAACTCCCAGAACGCAGAAGGGGCAACTTGGTAGGCGGCACCGTGCGCGCAATCGACCACCATCTTAATCCCGTCGAGCCGGATATGGTCGGGCAGCGACATTTTGACCGCGTGGATATAACGCCCGCGTGCATCCTCGAACCGCCGCGCACGGCCGATATCTTCGGATGCCGCCAGCCGAGCAGGTTCATCCAGGAACGCCTCAATTTTCATTTCATCATCATCAGATAGCTTGAAACCATCTGGTCCGAACAATTTGATTCCATTGTCATAATAGGGGTTATGACTCGCCGAAATCATCACCCCCAGATCGGCGCGCATCGACCGGGTCAGCATCGCCACCGCCGGGGTTGGCATTGGTCCCACCTGCACCACATCCATGCCGACACTGGTAAATCCAGCGACCAGCGCGTTTTCCATCATATAGCCCGACAGCCGGGTATCCTTGCCGATCACCACCCGGTGGCGGTGCTCACCGCGCACGAAATGCCGTCCGGCGGCCTGCCCCACCTTCATCGCCATTTCGGCGGTCATCGGGCTTTGATTGGTTTTGCCCCGAATACCATCGGTGCCGAAAAAGCGTTTGGCCATGTTGCCTGTCCCCTTGCGTGACCTCTCCCTAGCGGAACGGGTCAAGCCTCGCCAAGTGCAATTCGTGATACGCAGC
>JBGSLY010000453.1:0-6592 GCA_041740435.1 Parasphingorhabdus sp. | reverse complement strand
GGCTCGAAGCCTCGAATATCGCGTGGCTGATACCCTCGCGCGCAAGGCCCGACATGTTGGACAGGAAGGTGACGATGTCGGGCGTGGTCAAGCCGGTCTTTGCCTGGTCCGACGCGGTGGTAATGCCAAGCGTACCGATGGAAGCAGCATTATGCCCCGCCATCCGCCACAATTGACGCGACAGTTCTGCAGTCGATGTCTTGCCATTGGTTCCGGTAACTGCGGCAATCGTGCCGGGGAAAGGCGCAAAAAATTGGGCTGCCAATTGGGCAAAGAGTTGGCGCGGGTTATCGCTCGCAATATGTGCCGCACCAGTGACCTTGGCTTCCGGGCGCGCGACCACCGCTATTGCACCAGCCGCGACCGCTTGCTCGATAAATGCCTCGCCGTCGAAGCGGGCTCCCTGGAATGCCCCAAAGATATTACCGGGCGCGATTTTCCGGTGGTCGATGACAAAGCCGGTTACCCGCTGCGCCCCCGCCTCTGGCGATAGTCCCGGTGCAAAATCACTAAGCTGCATCCTCAGCCCTTTGGTTGCCATAACAGGGGAGTCAATTCCGAAACATCGACATCGCGGTGTTCGTCGGGGTAAATGCCCAGCATCGGCCCAATACGCGGCACCAGCTTGCGGACAATCGGGGCGGCGGTCCAACCTGCGGTGCGCTGAAAAGACGATTCCGCCGTGCCTTTTGGCTCATCGAGCATCGTCACGATAACATATTTGGGGTTGTCCATCGGAAAGGCGGCGGCGAAGGTCGAGACCACCGAGGACCGGTTGTACCCGCCCCCTGCCGCCTTGTCGGCCGAGCCGGTCTTTCCGCCAACACGAAAGCCCGGTGCATCGGCCTTGCGCCCTGTGCCGTGCACCACAATCATTCGAAGCAGTTGGCGCATACGGGCACTGGTAGAAGCCTTGAACACGCGCCGACCCTTTGGTGCCATATCCGGATCAATCTTCAATAAAGTTGTCGGACGCCAAATCCCGCCATTGACTAGCGCTGCATAGGCACTCGCCAGATGCAGCGGTGTAACCGCAATTCCGTGGCCATAGCCTACGGTCATATTGGTAATCCGACCCCAGTTTTTGGGCCAAAGCGGCTTGCCACGCTCCACAAGCTCAATATGCGGGCGTTCATTGAAGCCCAAACTGCGCAGCATCAGCTCCATGCGTTCTTTGCCAAGATTGTCAGCGATGCGGGCGGTAACGATATTGGAGCTGTGAACCAGCGTTTCCGGCACGTTGAGATAGCGGTTTTGTCCGTGTTCGTCCTTGATCTTGAACCCGCCGATATTGAGCGGCTCGGTCGCATTATAGCGCAGGGCAAGATCGGACACCGTCCCGGCATCCAGCGCCGCGGCGATCGTCAGCGGCTTGAAGGTCGAGCCAAGCTCATAGACGCTATAGGTCACTTCATTGGTTTGCCGGGCCATCATCCCCGGTTCCAGCTTGTTGGGGTTGAACACCGGCATAGAGGAGAGCGCGATGACTTCGCCGGTATGCACGTCAAGGACAATACCCGCCGCGCCTTTCGCTTCCTGCGCCAACATGCCAGCGGACAATTCGGTTTCCAGTGCGGATTGAACGCGGCTATCGATGGACAGCTGCAATGGGGTGCCGCGCGTGGCCGGATCGGACAGCCTGTCTTCTGCCACCCGCTCCATGCCCATGACCCCATTCCCATCGGCATTGACATAGCCGAGGACATGCGCCGCCAATTCCCGCTGCGGATAGAGCCGCTCATTTTCTCGCGGAAACTGGATCCCGATTTCGCCGAGTGCGTGGACCTTTTCCACATCCTGCGGCAGCGCTCGCCGCGCCAGATAGACCGGCCGTTTTCCGGTCAGCTTGCGGTAAATGTCGTCCGTCGCAATCTGCGGAAAAATGTCATTGAGCTGGTCGGCCAATTTCCGCTTGTCGCCCAATATGTCGGCGGGTTTGATCAATATGGCATAGCCCTTCATCGTCCGGGCGAGCGGCACATTGTTCCGATCAACAATATCCCCCCGATGCGGAATCAGGCTGGTCTGGATCGATTGATAGGGACGGGTTTCGCCCATGATCCCCAACAACATAAGCCGCAGCACCAGCGCAAGAAACAGCGCGCCAAAAACAAGCAGCAGAATGATCAGCCGGAATTGCGCCGTAACGATGTGCTTCTTTTGTCGGCCTGCGACGCTGATTTTGAGGGGATTGGCGACAATTGCGCTCATGGCTTTTTCGGCCCCTTTTGCTCCTTGGACGCCGCCGCTTTCAATTCCTGCAGCACATTGGGACCGAGCAGTTTTTCATCCAGATTGGCCATGCGCTGCGACTTTGATTGCGCCGCCACAGGAACAGTCGGCGTTGACGCTTGTGGAGCAGCAGAAGCTTTGTCTGCTTTCGGCAAGGGAGCCGCTTCAACCTCCGTTTCCCGAGCCTGCGCCGTGCCAAACACCGAACCGATAATACCCGCCGGTTTGACATCGTCCATCGAGGTCAAAATAGCCACTTCAACCGGGCGGTCCCAGTCAGCGGTCCCAAGATTGGCCAGCGCGCGCTCCCCGCCAACAAATTGCTTAGCATTGGGCGGCGCATATCCGAATTCCAGCCGGTTCCACCGCTCCAGCTGTCTCAGGCTAGCGCGGGTCTGAAATTCGGTCTCCAGATAGCGGATGTCCTGTTTGACGCTGATGATCTGGCGATCCACTCGGTTTAAATCGCTGCGCAAAGTCGCCACCCTTAGCGATAGGGGATAGAGCATGATCAACACCAGCAGCACCAAAGCCAGCCAACCGACATTTTCGAGACGTTTCAGAGCAAGTTTCATGGCATCACCGTGTCTGATTTTGCGTTGGAGGCCGCAGACGCGGACCGGGGGGCAGCAGAGGTTCGCTCTGCCGAACGCAGGGTGGCGGAGCGTGCTCGGGGATTAAGAGCCTGCTCCGCCTGGGTCGGACGCACCGCTTTGGCTGGTTTGAGGAAGGTGGGTGCCGACCGTGTCCGGGTATTCTGGGGAAGATGACGCGAAGGGGCAGCGTCTGATCCGCTCCGTTCGCGCAGGAAATTTTTGACGATCCGGTCCTCAAGGCTGTGGAAGGTGACCACAGCGATTTTCCCGCCGGGGCGCAGCAAACGCTCGGCTGCTTCCAGCCCGCGCTCGAGTTCGCCCAGTTCGTCATTGATATGAATGCGGATCGCCTGAAAAGTCCGCGTGGCGGGGTCTTTTTTATCGCCCGGCTTTTTACCGATCGCTTTGCGAACGATGGCGGCAATTTGCGTGGTGGTGGTAATCGGACGGGCAGCGACAATCGCGCGGGCAATCCGCCGCGACTGACGCTCTTCGCCATATTGGTACAGCACATCGGCAATCACCGTTTCGTCGGCTTCGTTCAGGAAGTCAGCCGCCGTCGGTCCGTCCTGCGCCATCCGCATGTCTGCGGGACCATCGCTTTGAAAGGAAAAGCCGCGCTGCGCCTGATCCAGATGCATCGATGACACACCGATATCGAGCGTCACACCATCCACCGCATCAATATTCGCAGCCGCCAGCACCTGCGCCATGTCACCAAAACGGGCGTGGTGCAGGGTAATCTGTCCACCGCTTTCTGTGACCAGCGATTGACCGGCGGCGATTGCGTCGGGGTCCTGATCAAAGGCATGGACCTGTGCCCCGGCATTGGCCATCGCCCGCGTATAACCGCCCGCGCCAAACGTGCCATCAACATGCACTTCGCCCGGGGTAATGGCGAGGGCGTGCAACACTTCGGGCAGCAGGACCGGAATATGATCGGGAGACGGAATCATTTCTTGTCCGCCCATTCTTCGAGGAGTTCGCTGACGACAAATTTTTCGGTAGCGAAGCTATCGTCTTGCTGCAGCAGCAAGTCGGGGTTCCAAATGCAGAATTTCGGGCCAAAGCCGTGGAAAAATGCTTTGTCCTGCAACTGACCCATTTTTTTGATAATCGGCGGCAGAACAAAGCGGCCACTGGCGTCAAAAATCACTTCCTGCACAACAGAGAATTTTTCTCGGATCGCACGGTTGCGGTCGAAGGGTTGCTGGAGCGCGGTCATGCGGTCTTGCTCGCGCTCGATTTCCTGCATCAATTCGTGCCTATGGCTGCGGCCATAGCCGATCAGGCAGGGATATTCGTCGTGCTTGGCGAGACACAAATACCGGCCACCGCTGCTCTGATCGACAACAGAACGGATGTCCGCGGGAATCGCAAGCCGACCCTTTTCGCTATCAATGGCGGTCAAACCGAACGCCGAATAGATATGCTCGCTTGCCAAAATCTGAGTCCCGTCCCCGATTGCCGAGACAAACCTCTCCCCCACCGGAAAGCGCATCGTTTTGCGCCCCGGTCATGCTATAGGCAGGCAGAATAGTTCACCCCGAACTTTCATTATCGGTAACACGCACCAATCGGGGTGTGAAGGGGATATTGCGGGATTAGGCGGGATTGGAAAATATCTTATTGATATAAAACGATAATAAATTCTAGGATCGATAAAATTTACACGGCTGTTTGCTGAAATAGAGATACAGGATCGCCCGAAACGCAACAGGAGTAGCATTTTTTGGGATCATCGAAGACAAACGGAGGGTAGAACCGATTGGAGTCGCGGTTAGATTCCGGACAAAGATTCCACGAGCGCTTTCACCTTTTTCTGTCGCCATTGCGGTAAAGGTGCGACCAGCCAGTAACCGCGCGACGAGACACTGGGTTCCCCAACGGGTACAACGCGCCCCGATGCAATATCCTGTGCCGCCAGCATTTTCGGCACCCAGCAATGACCAAAGCCGCTGGCCGCCGCTTCGATGGCAAGGCCGCCATCATGGACCCGCATAAATGTCTCGGTACCCTCCGACGCCGGGCAACCGGGCCAGTCGATTAACTGGTCGCGACCGCCAGTTGGTGCGGTCACATGCACAAATTCGGTAGTGCCAAGCAGAACGCCTTCATATTCGCCCGGTCCGTCGGACAGTCGCAAGGCCAGATCCAGATTGGCCTCGGTAAAATCCATATCGGTTTCGGCGCTCATCAAGGCAAAGCTGACCTGAGGATTATCGCTGGCATAGGACGCCAGCCGCGCATTCAGCCATTTTTCGATGATATCGCGCGGTGCGGCAATGGTCAGGATATGCGAACTTTGCCCCGCTTGCATCGCCCGGACCGCTTCTTCGAATTGCAAAAAACCGCCGCGTAGCGCGTCTAGGCCCGCCGCCGCTTCGGCGGTCAGTTCCAAACCCTTGGGCGTCCGCCGAAACAACACCACGCCGAGCAAATCTTCGAGCGCACGAATCTGTTGCCCCACCGCCGCCGGAGTGACCGCGAGCTCATCAGCAGCCCGGGTAAAGCTGAGATGCCGCGCTGCCGCATCCAGCACTCTTAGGCCGTTTAAGGGTAAATGGGTGCGCTTCACGTCTCGACCGTGGGCACCATCAACAAAAAGCGCGGGATGTCGACGCGGAACCGAACTCCGTCGCCATCCGTCATGACATAATGCCCCTCCATCGCCCCATTGGGGGTGCCCAGCGGGCATCCGGAGACATAATCATGCGCCTTGCCGGGCGCGATCACCGGCTGTTCGCCGACCACGCCATCACCATTGACCACCTGTAAGCCGCCAAAACCATCGGTGATCCGCCAATGGCGCGACAAGAGCTGTACCGCCGCGTCCCGCCGGTTTTCGATCCGTATATGATAAGACCAGAACCACCGGCGTTGCTGTACGTCCGATTGCTCCGCCAAATAGGAAACCGCGACCCGGACGGTCACGCCATCTGTCGATTCGCTATAGGGAAAAAATGCATCCATCCGATTGGTATAGCCGCTCCCGCGCCAGTTACAAACCGACTTGATGCAGGGCTTGTTCGAGATCGTCGATTATGTCCTGCGGGTCTTCAAGGCCGATATTGATCCGCAACATTCCTTCGACAACGCCCATGGCATCGCGCGCCTCTGCACCCATGCCGTGATGGGTGGTAGAGGCCGGATGGGTCATCAGGCTGCGGCTGTCGCCGATATTGTTTGAAATATCGACCAGTTGCAAAGCGTCGAGCAATCCATGCGCCTGTGGTCTGCCCCCATCCAGAATGAAAGAGAAGATCGGGCCGCAAGCCGACATTTGCCGCATCGCCAGATTGTGCTGCGGATGGCTAGCAAGGCCGGGGTGCAACATCACCGGCACGCGGCTTTCCAGAAACCGGCCGACGGCAAGCGCATTTTCCGATTGCCGCCGTGCGCGCAGATCTAGCGTTTCGAGCCCCTTCAGCACCACCCAGGCATTGAAAGGTGACAGATTGGGACCAGTGTTGCGCTGAAACGGCAACAGCTTTTCGTTGATAAAATCATGGCTGCCGCACACCGCGCCGGCCAGCACCCGGCCCTGACCGTCCATCAGCTTGGTCGCACTATAGGCCACCACATCAGCTCCGAACTCGAGCGGGCGTTGCAACACAGATGTCGCAAAGGCGTTATCGACAACGGTGGTAATCCCGTGCGCCTTGGCGAGGCCGCAAACATATTCCAGATCAACAATATCCATCGTCGGATTGGCCGGGGTTTCAAAGAAAAACACTTTGGTATTGGGCCGGATCGCTGCCTTC
>JBGSLY010000452.1:0-2849 GCA_041740435.1 Parasphingorhabdus sp. | reverse complement strand
CCAGGCGGTTATATCTGGGAAAGCGACCGACCAGGAGAATTTGCCGGAAAAAATCTGGTGCAAGGCGAACAATTAGCGCTCTCCAATTGGGTCGCCATTTCGGGTGCGGCGGCATCGACAGCCATCGGCGGACAAACCTCTTTCGGATTATCGGTGCTGGCGATGATGACCAATGTGCGGTTGGGCTATTGGTGGCAACCTGGCGAAGGCAGATATTGGTCGCTTCGCAGCAATGTCTACAGCTATTTGTTCAGCGAATTTCGCGGAGCGTTCGGGGCGCGGGAAAAAGATGCGCGCTGGTATCTGACCGACGGCGGGCATTTCGAGAATACCGGTGCCTATGCCCTGATTCGCCGCAAATTGCCGTTCATCATCATCAGCGACAATGGGGCCGATCCCGATTATCATTTGTCGGACATGGCGCGACTAATCAACCGGGCGCGGTCGGATCTGGGCGCGCGCATTCGTTTTTTAAGCGACGATGAACTGGATTTTAAACTCGGTTCCCAGTGTGAACTTAGGCAGTTTTTCGCGGGTTTCGACGCTTTGGCCAGCAAGCCAGCGCGCGGTGATGGCGCTGGCCCCTATGCCGCGCTCGCCAACATTGATTATGGCGAGGGCGAGTCAGGGCTGCTCATGCTGATCAAGCCACGCCTACGCTTTGACGAACCGCCCGAATTGCTGAGTTACCTGAAAACATCTTCGGGCAGCCATTTTCCGCAACAAACCACGGCCGACCAGTTTTTCGACGAAGACCAATGGGAAGCGTATCGCCATTTTGGTGAGATTGTCGGGGACAGATTGTTCGGACCGGCGGCGCAAGCGGGCCAATGGGCACCGCGCGGTATGAAAGCCTAGAGTGATTTTCAGTGAAATGGAACATTTCACGACTCGGAAATCACGGCAAACAAGGAATCTAGAGCGGTGATCTGATTCAATCAAATCAAAAACCGCTTTAAATCAGTTCCAACGCCACCGCCGTCGCTTCGCCGCCGCCAATGCATAGGGCTGCAACGCCGCGTTTCAGGCCTTTTTGTTTGAGCGCGGCAATCAAGGTCACCATGATCCGCGCCCCGCTGGCGCCGATGGGATGGCCCAAGGCTGTCGCACCGCCGTGGATATTGAGTTTGGCGTGAGGGATGCCAATATCGTGCATCGCAAACATCGCGACACAGGCAAAAGCTTCGTTGACTTCCCACAGGTCAACATCGGCAACCTCCCATCCGGCCTTGGCGAGGACCTTCTGGATCGCACTCACCGGCGCGGTCGTAAATTTCGCCGGGGCATGGGCGTGCGCAGCATGGGCGACGATCCGGGCAACCGGCGACAGGCCTTTCGCTTCGGCTACACTCGCCCGAGTCAAGACCATCGCGGCCGCGCCGTCAGAGATAGAAGAGGCATTGGCGGCGGTAATCGTTCCATCCTTGGCAAAGGCGGGTTTGAGCGTCGGGATCTTTTCCGGCATCGCCTTGGGGGGCTGCTCATCGGTATCAACAGTGATCGCGCCCTTGCGGGTTTGGACTTCGACCGCAACGATTTCGTCTGCGAACGCGCCGCTGGCAATCGCGGCCTTGGCGCGGGATAGCGATTCGAGCGCATAATCATCCTGCGCCTGGCGGGTCAGTTGATATTCGGTCGCGGTTTCCTCGGCAAAGCTGCCCATCGCCCGGCCGGGTTCATAGGCATCCTCAAGCCCGTCGAGAAACATATGGTCGATCACCCGGTCGTGGCCAAGCCGCGCGCCGCCGCGATGTTTGGTGAGAAGATAGGGCGCGTTGGTCATGCTCTCCATCCCGCCCGACACGATGAAATCGACCGATCCAGCGGCCAGCGCCTCGGCCCCCATAATCGCCGCCTGCATTCCCGATCCGCACATTTTGTTGAGCGTGGTCGCTTCGACCGACTGCGGAAGACCGGCCTTAAGGGCCGCCTGCCGCGCGGGAGCCTGTCCTTGGCCAGCACCCAATACATTGCCCATATAAATACGCTCAATGTCACTGCCGTCGATCCCGGCGCGCTCAACGGCTGCCTTGACTACGACCGCACCTAAGTCGGAGGCCGACACGTCGCTGAACGCGCCCTGCATCCCGCCCATGGGGGTCCGGGCATAGGACAGGATTACGATGGGATCGGGATTGGTCATTATGGGTTCCTTGTTTACCTAATGCTGCTTTGCAGCCAATGATGAACGCCCATAGTCGCTGGCGGACATAATTTCAAATCGCGATTGCGGTCAGGGCGCACGTTAGGGGGCGAATGTGATTACAGCAATTTGGCCTGTGTTCGGCGGTATTGCCGGATTGATAATCGGCAGTTTTCTGGCGGTTGCTGTTCAGCGCCTGCCGAAAGGGGAACAGATTATTTCCGGTCGGTCGCGGTGCGATCAGTGTCGTAGCGAATTGGCTTTGCGCGACCTTATTCCTGTTATCAGCTACGTGATTAATCGGGGGCGTTGTCGACAATGCGGTGCGGGAATTGACCCCGTCCATTTGGCGCTTGAACTAGCGGCGTGCGCGATAAGTGCTCTGACGTTCTCCGTGCTACCGCCGATGCAGGCCGCAATGGGGGCCCTATTGGGGTGGATATTGCTGACATTGGCGGCGCTCGACGCCCGGCATCTGTGGCTTCCCGATCCATTGGTGCTGGCTTTGGCCGTTACGGGGATGATAGCGGTTTTGGTTCTGCCGACACCTAATGTTGCCGACAGAGCGATTGGCGCTGTCGCCGGGTTTGCCTCGCTATTCGCTATCGCAAAAGGTTATAGATTATTGCGCGGACATGACGGCATGGGCGGCGGTGATCCCAAGTTACTAGGGGCGATTGGGTGCTGGATCGGTTGGTCGCTGTTG
>JBGSLY010000451.1:0-1870 GCA_041740435.1 Parasphingorhabdus sp. | reverse complement strand
GCGCAACGCAGTTGGATAAAGAGACAGGTAAACCTATCGGGGAGCCTTTTGATCTTATGATACATGGCCCTACTCTCAAACTAGTGCGAGTTTATGATAGGCGCTACAACGATTTCGCTGATCCGCCTAAAACACACTTGGGTCAGATTGTTCCATATGGCGAATCCTTTCCATATGAGGTTGGGAAAGTCGCGGTAGAATATCTCCGATCAATGATTGAGCGAGCGGAAACCTTGCCCAATTGACGCTTCAATTGTCATTGCTATAAAAACTTTGCGGACAAGATCAGAGAGAGGACTGCCCAATGGGTGTTCTCGCGCCTCGTATATTCCCGCATCAATCATCTCTGGCGTAATCTCAATTTCAGCACCGGCCTGTCCCGAATCTGATACATCCATTTTCATGCTCACTCAAGTATATAATTGCCCAAAACTGCCGCAGCAATTTACTTTGGAAAGCTATTTTCAAACCGGTGCCGTCATCCATGACCGCACGCGCCTGTTTTTCGATGGCGCGCTGACCGCGACCCGCCCGGTTGTCTCAGCACAGGATTTGCGACTGTCTGCAGGGGCCGGAATATGGGCCAATGGTCAGGATGAGGTCCGGCGACTGGATGTTGGACCGCGGCTAGAGCTTCGCTTTCCGGTTGGGGAGACCACACAGAGTATCGCGCTGGACTGGCGGCAACGGATTGCCGGATCGGCGCTGCCCGGTTCGGGTCCGGCGATCACACTGGCGGTGCAATATTGATGCTTCCGGCTCAGAGGAAAAGGGGTTATCCCCGTCGTCAACCATGGATATTTACCTTCCCATTGCCGGAATGTCGGTCAACGCCTTTGTAATCGTGATATTGGGCGGGTTGGTCGGCATTTTGTCGGGAATGTTCGGCGTGGGCGGCGGATTTCTGACGACGCCGTTGCTCATTTTTTATGGCATCCCGCCGACCGTGGCGGCGGCATCGGCCTCGACACAGGTTACGGGTTCCAGCGTATCCGGCGTGTTCGCCCATTTGCAGCGCAAGGGCGTCGATTTCCATATGGGGGCGGTGCTGGTCGTCGGCGGTGTGATTGGGACCGGGTTTGGTGCGATCTTGTTTAGTGTGCTGCAAGGCTTTGGCCAAATGGACACGGTGATCAACATTCTGTATGTTTTGATGCTGGGAAGTATCGGCGGGATGATGTTCAAGGAATCGATGGACAGCGTCCGCGCGGTTCGATCGGGTCGCCCGCTACCTGCGCGAAAACGTCGGCATCACCCGATGATCGCCAGCCTGCCGCTGCGCTGGCGCTTCTATCGTTCGGGGCTGTATATTTCCCCGCTGGCACCGTTGCTGCTGGGCTTTATCACTGGCGTTCTGACGATGCTGCTGGGGGTGGGCGGCGGATTTATCATGGTCCCGGCCATGCTCTATATCCTGGGCATGGGCGCGCAGGTGGTGGTGGGCACGTCGCTGTTCCAGATCCTGTTCGTTACCATCGCCTCGACCATGATGCACAGCGTGACGACCCGGGCGGTGGATATCGTGCTTTCGGCCTTGCTGCTGATCGGCAGTGTCACCGGTGCCCAGATCGGAGCCCGTTTGGCGCAGCGCATGAAACCGGAATATCTTCGCCTTTTGTTGGCGGTGTTGGTGCTGATGGTGGCGTTTCGCCTCGCGCTCGGTCTAGGCTATCAGCCCGACGAGATATTTTCCGTTCAGGCGATGGGATGACGCGGGGCGTGCAAAAATGGCGCAAAATCGTGGCGTCATTGTTGTGCCTGGCGGCGCTGACCGGGGCCAATGCCCCGGTATTGGTGCCCGAAGTATCGCAGCACAAGATCGGCATTTTTGGCGATTTTACCGGCGCACAATTGCTGTTGTTCGGCGCCA
>JBGSLY010000450.1:0-7125 GCA_041740435.1 Parasphingorhabdus sp. | reverse complement strand
CTGCTGCCCGGTAAATTCAATGCGGAGATGACGCTGGCGAAGAACGGCACTTATGATTTCCGCTATACCGGCCAGATCCAGATCATTTCCGGTGACAAGAACGACGGACCGCCGGTGCTGACCGCCTATGACCCCAAAACCGCCTATTGCGAGGAGGAATATGATCCTTCGACCAAAAAGGCGACACCGATTGCTGATGACGGGTGGAAGACGCAGGAAACCGCCGGGGTAGTGATCGGGGCCGACCCCTATAATGATGCAGCGGCCGCCGCCGAAGCCGCAGCAGATGCGGCAGAGGCCGCTGCCGACGCTATGGATGCGGCTAGCGAGGCGGTCGATGCAGCCGGTTCGGATTCCGGCTTTAGCGGCTATGAAATCCGCGAACGCAAATGCACCAAGGCGGAACTGGCCGCGCGGGAGGTGGCGCATAAGGAGGAGTTCGAGCGGAAGAAGTCCGACTATGAGCAGAAAATGAAGACCATGGGTACGATGTTCGGTGGGGCCATTCCCGGCAACGATGCCGAGCTCAGAAAATTCGCTGCGGCACTTGCGAAATATGACGGTTGGAAGAAGGTTGAATATGTCGGCAAAGACATGTTCGAGGTCGATTTCCAGATCAGCGGAGCGGCGGGCGGTTATTTCGCCTTTCCGGTCCTGCCCGAAGCGTCGGTCCAATATCCGTTTTTTCAGCTCGTTCGCAGGGCAAATGGCGCGGTCGATGTGATTACCCCGATGTTTGGCGGGTCCACGTCGATGATGTCGGGCCTGATGTTCGGGATGATGCGCGACCAGGGCGGCAATGAGAATAAGGGCGCGGAGTTCGGCAAGATCGACGGCACCTTCACCCTGAAAACCGATGGCGAGATTTTGGGCAATAACGCGGTCGATGGCTATCAACTGATCGATGGCTGGAAAGTGATGAACTGGACCGTCGGCAGCAGTCAGGCACCGCCCCGGGCTTTGGTCAGTTTGAAATAACACGCTGTGCTCTCGCGCAGGCGGGAGCCTCTGTTTTGCTGTTGATCTCACACAAAACTGCTATTCTGCGCGCTTAGAGCGCAGGTTAGGTTCCCGCCTTCGCGGGAACACCGGGCACTTACAAAGAATCGCCTATTAATCGCGCAACAACCCCAATGCCGCATAGGTTGCATCCACGGTGGGCTGGGCCGCCGCCCTGGCCCGCGCTGCACCGTCCCGCAAAATCGCATCAATCGCCGCCGTATCGCGGCTCAATTCAACAAACCGGTCGCGGATCGGACCCAGCTTCGCGACCGCAAGATCGGCGAGCGCCGGTTTGAACGCGCCAAAGCCCTGCCCTGCATATTGCGCCAGCACCGCGCCCGTGTCCGTTTCCGCCAGCGCGGCATAGATGGTCACCAGATTGCGCGCCTCCGCCCGGTCGCCCAGCGCCTCCATGGTGTCGGGCAACGGTTCGGCATCTGTGCGCGCTTTGCGGATTTTCTTCGCGATGTCGTCGTCGCTGTCGGACAGGTTGATCCGGCTCATGTCCGACGGATCGGACTTACTCATCTTGGCAGTCCCTTCGCGCAGGCTCATCACCCGCGACGCGCTGGCTCCGATATACGGTTCGGGCGGTGTGAAAATCTGTGTGCCGCCTCCAAAGTCATTGTTGAACTTGGTCGCGATGTCGCGCGCCAGTTCCAGATGCTGCTTTTGGTCCTCTCCCACCGGTACATGCGTCGCCTGATAGATCAGCACATCGGCGGCTTGCAGCACCGGATAGCCGTAGAGGCCGAGCGAAGACCGCTGCTTATGCTTGCCCGATTTCTCTTTAAACTGGGTCATCCGGTCGAGCCAGCCCATCGGGGTGTTGCAGATCAGCATCCAGGCAAGCTCGGCATGACCGGGCACCCGCGCCTGATTAAACAACACGCTTTTTGCCGGATCAACGCCGCATGCGACCAGCGCGGCGGTCATCTCGCGGCAATTGGCCGACAGCTCCGCCGGATCATTGGCAACGGTTATCGCGTGCAGGTCGGCTAGGAAGAAAAAGCATTCCGCGCCTTCGTCCTGCATCTTCACCCAGTTGCGGATTGCCCCCAGATAATTGCCAAGGTGAAGGTTGCCAGTGGGCTGAATCCCCGAAACTACGCGCATGGTCTCTATTCCTGTACCGGCGCCGGATCGGCCCCGCGCCGCCGCATTAGCGTGGCAAGTTGGTCACGGTCAATGGCTCCAGCGAACCAACCGACCCCGAAATAAACACCGCCGCCAATGCCGACCAGCACGACAAGCGACCATATCCGGTCGAGAACACTGCCACCAAAATAGGGGTCAAGCACGCTCATCAGCGGCCATAAGGCAGCAGACATCACCGCGGTCGCCAGCAGTTGCTTTGCGATTCTGATGCCCAGCGGCAGCGAAAAGTGAAACCACCCGCGCCGATGCAACATGATGTACAGCAGGATGCAGTTCAGCGTAGCCGATGCGGCGGTTGCAGCGGCCAGACCCACAATGCCATATCCCGCCATCATCACGACATAAATATTGAGGCCGATGTTGAACAACAAAGCCGCCAGCGCCGTATAGACCGGGGTGCGCGTATCGGACCTCGCAAAAAATCCGGGTACCAGGATTTTGACGATCACATAGCTCGGCAAACCGGCAACCAAGGCAACCACAATGTTGGCCATGATAGCCCCATCGGCAGGGGTAAACTTGCCGCCGACAAAAAACGCGGTGACAAAGGCCGGGGCACAAATGGCGAGTGCGGCAGCAGCAGGTAGCGTGAGCAAAGTCGCTATTTCAAAGGCATTGGTTTGCAAACGCTGCACCCCCGCCCGGTTGTCGGTCTGGATATGCCGCGACAGCATCGGCAGGATCGCGGTGCCCAGCGCAATGCCGACTATGCCGAGCGGCATCTGATTCAGCCGGTCGGCCATTTTTAGCAGTGTCAGCGACCCTTGCGGCAGCGATGTGGCAAAGAAGGTATCGACAAACTGGCTGATCTGATAGATCCCGGCCCCGAAAGTGGCAGGCAGAATGATGATACCAAGTCGCTTTACCTCCGGCGTCAACTTGGGCGTCCGAATGGTCAGCTTCAGTCCGGCCCGTTTCACGGCCCACCACAGATAAATCATCTGCACCAGTCCCGACAGCGAGACCGCGACCGACAATAGCTCCACCACAATCACGTCATTGTCGCTGTCCCCGCGCGCATAATGACCGGCGATTATCCCGGTAATCAGCACCATATTGAACAGGATCGGTGCAATTGCCCCCGGCGCAAAGCGCGAGCGGGCATTCAGCAATCCGGAGAACATGGCAACGAGGCTGATGAAAAACAGATACGGAAAAGTCACTCGGCTGAGAAAAACCGACAATTCAAACTTACCATCAACATTCTGAAACTCGCTTGCTAAACCATAGATGATGAGCGGCATGGCGAGCATCGCCAGCGCCGAAAACAGCAGCAATATCCAGATAAAGACCGATAACACATCATCGGTGAATTGCGCGGCTTCGGCCTCACCATTCTCTCCGGCCAGCTTGCGGCTGTACATCGGTACAAAGGCGACCGCAAATGCGCCCTCGGCAAACAGCCGCCGGAAGGTATTGGGTAAAGTGAAGGCCAGTTGATAGGCGTCGGCCGCAAGCCCCGCACCTAAAACCCGGGCGAGCAACATATCGCGGACAAAGCCGAAAATGCGGCTGATAATCGTAAAACCGGCAATCGTGCTGGTCGATTTAATCAGGCTCATCGGCCCGAGTCCCCTGTTTGCCGGTCCGGCCTGCCTGAGCTTTCGTGCCGTTCGTGTCGAGCGTAGTCGAGACACGGCGTGTTCATGCGCTGCCGCAGGGCATCTCGACTTCGCTCGATGCGAACGGATCGCTGAGAAATCATTGCGCTTTAAGCGTTCCCCACCGCTTGTTCCTCTGCACCGGCGGCTTCGGCTTGGGCGATTTGCTGTACATAGAGTGCGCCAAAATCAATGGGTTCCAGCATCAACGGCGGAAAACCGGCATCACGTACCGCATCGGCCAAGACCCGGCGGGCAAAGGGAAACAGCATGCGCGGTGCTTCGGCAAACAAAAACGGGTGCATTTGATCTTCGGGCAGGTTGCGGATGCCGAACAGCCCGCAATAGGCCAATTCGACCTGAAACGCCGTACCCTGCTGGGCCAAAGCCTTGACGTTGATTTTCAGTTCAACCTCAAAAACCTCATCCGATATCTTGTTCGACGCGATATGGAACTGGACATCAATCTGCGGCTGTCCCTCCCATTGGTACACATCTGGGCTGTTCGGGTTTTCCACCGACATGTCTTTGATATATTGCGACAAAACGCCCACTTGCGGCAAATTGTCCTGCCCGTTGGGAATCGTTGTGGTTACCAGTCCATCATTTTCGGCCATTTGCCCGTCCTTTTTCTTATGCCCGCGTCCTGCGACAATGTGCCGCGCCACTAGCAGCAGTCCAAGGGCAGAGCAATGGCCGTTTGCGGTCCGTCCGCGGTGCATCCCGGGTTCACATTGGCCTGCTATCAGACGGGGAACAATCAATGCGGATTGCCATTTGAAACATGGACCGTTTCCCCCTATGTAGGGGGAGTTGAATGAACGGAGCACGATGTGACAGTAGAAATAGTCCTTTTGGCGATGGTAGCGGCGTTTTTGGGCCTGAGGCTCTATTCGGTGCTCGGCAAACGCACCGGACATGAGCAGGAACACCTGCCCAAGAGCATCCAGCGCCCGTTGGAGGAGCGCGCGCCGTCGATGGACGATGACCGGATGTCGCCATTGCCCGACATTATCCCTGCTCGTCCAGCCCCTGCGCCGATGATGGTCTATGAGCCTGCCGCCGAAGCCGGTATCCGCGCCATTATCGCCGCGGACCGTTCGTTCGATGTCGGCCGCTTTCTGGACGGAGCCAAGACCGCCTATGGCATGATTTTGGAAGCCTTCTGGCGCGGCGACCGCGACGAACTGCGCGCACTGTGCGATGCCGACACCTATGCCGATTTCGACGCTGCGCTGACCGCCCGCGAAGAGCGCGGCGAAACTCTCGACAACCGGCTGGTGCGGATCGATGAAACGCGCATTGTCGACGCGCAATATAGCAAGCCCATGGCGCGGATTACCCTGCGCTTTGATGCGGATATCGCGGCGGTTGTACGCGACAAGGACGGGGTTGTCGTTGGCGGCTCCATGTCGGATGCCGTGGAAACGCACGATATCTGGACCTTCAGCCGCGATCTGACCAGCGGCGATCCCAACTGGTTGCTCGACGAAACCGACGAGGCATAATCACCACGATACCTGGGCATCATCATGGTGGGGGGACACCCCTGATTTCCGTTTGTGTCGAGCGAAGTCGAGACACTCTTAAACTCAAATCTGCCTGTCGGCATCTCGACTTCGCTCGATGCGAACGGTAAAATGAATTTTCTGCTGGATACAGCAACTTATGGGAAGAGGCGATGAGCGGCATGAAATTGGCATTGGGAACCTTGCTGGTATTGGCAAGCCCTGCGCCGCTGTTGGCGCAGGATGGGCCTTGGACTGTAGGTGTGCCCGCCGTGCCATCATCCCCCCCGCCCTCGGCTAATCCCATCCAATCGGCGACACCGGTGGTTGCGGCTCAGCCAGAAATACCCACCTCGTTCCCGGTGTTCCGCTTTTCGGCGGTGCCGACAAATCCCGCGCAACTGCTTTCCGGAGCGCCCGACCGCGCGATTGGGGTTGGCGTTTCGGCAGGCCCCGATATTGGTACGCTCAATCTGCCGCCGACCGAAGCGCGCGATGCGCTGATCGCCTTTCGCATCAGCTGCAACTCGCTCAACCGGCGCGAGGATCTGTCGGGTCTGACCCGGCCCGGCGACTGGCAGGCGGCCTGTGACGCCGCCGCCGATTGGTCGGAAAGCAGTGCCATTTCCTTTTTCGCCACCCAGCTAGAAGCGGTCCAAATCGGCGATGGCAACGCTTTTGCGACCGGCTATTTCGAACCCGAAATCGCCGCCTCGCCAACGCGCCAGCCGGGATATGACACGCCGATCTATGCGCGGCCCGAAGACCTGATCGACGTCGATCTTGGCCAATTCTCGCCAGAGTGGAAGGGCAAGAGAATACGCGGACGGCTAAGCGGCACCAATTTGGTCCAATATGCCGACCGGCGCGAGATTGAAAACGGCGCACTAGCGGGACGCGGGCTGGAACTCGCTTGGGCGGCGGACCCGGCGGAGCTGTTTTTCATGCAGGTGCAGGGTTCTGGGCGCTTGCGGATGCCCGATGGATCGATCCTGCGGCTAGGCTATGCCAGCCAGAACGGGCGCGATTACACCGGCATCGGCAAATTGCTGCGCGACCGGGGGCTGCTGGCGCCGGGACAGGCCAGCATGCAGGGTATCGTCGCATGGCTGCGCGCCAATCCGGCGGAAGGCCGCGAACTGATGCAGGAAAACCAAAGCTATGTGTTCTTTCAGCCGCTGACCGGCCCCGGTCCTTTGGGATCGATGGGGCATCCTGTTACGGAGCGGACCAGCGTCGCAGCAGACCCGCGCTTTATTCCGCTGGGCGCGCCGGTCTGGCTCAATATGGAGCATGATATCGCCGACGGGCTTTGGGTGGCGCAGGATACCGGCGGGGCGATCAAGGGCGCGAACCGGATCGATACCTTCTGGGGTGCGGGCGAAGAGGCGGCGCGGATCGCGGGCGGCATGTCGTCGCGAGGACAAGCCTTGGTGTTTGTGCCGCGCGGAACACTGAACCGTCTGCGAATGGCTGCCACCGCGCAGCAATGACCGTGAGCCATTCCGGCAGGCCGCTCTCCTCGGCAGAGCAAGCACTTTGGAATCGGCTGATTGAAACTGTAACGCCGCTGCACCGTGCTCCGATGCGGTCCAAACCGGAACCGGCCATCGTCTCGCCCGCTGCCGCGCCTGCTCCCCCTGCGAAAGGCCCCGCAAAGACCGCTGCTAAACACACAGGCAAACCCGCCAGCACACCCGCGCCGGCGCCAGCCGTGATAACCCACAATCTGGACGGCCATTGGGACCGCAAATTCGTGCGCGGGCGGGTCGATCCAGATATTACAATCGACTTGCACGGTCATAATCTGGGCACCGCTTACCATCGGCTCGATCAGGCGCTGGAGCAGGCACGGC
>JBGSLY010000449.1:0-3234 GCA_041740435.1 Parasphingorhabdus sp. | reverse complement strand
CCACCCGCTGGGGCAGCGAATGGGACATCGCCGCCGCGCACGTCATCGCCGCAGAGGCCGGCGCCCGCGTCACCGACGCCTATGGCCAAGACCTGCGCTACAACGGCTCCACCGGCCAAGCCTATGGCGTCCTGTGCTGCTCCGCCGGTATTCACGGCCATGCGGTCGAGGTGTTGCGGAGGTATACCGAGGCTGCGGCGGGGTGAGTTGTGGTGGTATGGTAGTAAGGCCCTCTCTCCTTCAGGGGAGAGGAGCGCGACTTAGCGCCGCAGGCGCTTAGTCACAGCGGAGAGGGGCGCGGCGTTGCGTTCCGCGCTTTACCTTCCCCCTCTCAACTGCGCCTAGCTGCTAAAGCAGCAAGGCTCCGTTTCTCTCCCCTAAAGGGGAGAGAGCGGGTCGAGCGCCCGCTATCTCTGTTTCTCGCAGAGATATGAAAGGAAGCAGTAGCTGCAGAGCGGCTTCCGTGAGGTAGGTATGTCACGAAACTTTAGATAGTGACCGCCAGAAAAGTACTCGTTACTGAATGGGCATGGACGATTTTAATATCCGTTTGCGTCGACGCGGCATCACCCCCCAGGAAATATTGGATGATATTCGCCGAGTTGCGCAGGAGCGAGGTACCACTACCGTTACGCGTGTGGAATACGATCAGTACGGGCAGTTCGGGGCCACAACAGTGATTCGTAACTTCAAGACTTGGAACGCTGCAATCCGCGCAGCAGACCTGAATGTCGCTAGCCGGCAAGATATTAAAAATGAAGAACTTTTTGAAAATCTCGCGGCAGTTTGGACCTTGGTTGGACACCAGCCTTTTGGTCGTCACCTATCCGATCCATCAACTGGGTCAAAGTTTTCGACTGGAACATATGAGAAGCGTTTCGGCTCGTGGAACGGAGCATTGGTCGCTTGCGGAGACTTTATATCAGGCAATGTGGGTCCATACTCTCCGGAACTGCTAGCAAGCAGCGAGCCAGATAAATCGATATTCAAACGAACCCCAAGAGACGTAAATTGGCGGTTGCGAGCTAAGGTTTTAATTCGTGATGCCTGTATTTGTAAAATGTGCGGTGACAGTCCGGCCAAAAATCCGGATGCTATATTGCACGTCGATCATATTATCCCTTGGTCCAAAGGGGGAGAAACCGTGGAGGAAAACCTTCAGACACTTTGTGCCACCTGCAACATCGGCAAATCGGACATAGTCGTTTAATCGGCAGCATTTTGTGTGATCAAATTGTGCAGCTTGACTTTGCTGGTCCTACCGGCAGCACATAAAGCGTCACGCAGCCCCCACCCCGCTGCGCCCCGGATCAGGTCTGGGACTCGCTGCTTTCACATTTGCGGGAGGGGTTGGGGTGGGGCGGTTTTCACACAGCAGCTGATACCCTATCAATGCCTCTTCGTGCCTTCGTGCGAACCAGCTTCCCTACACACCCCGCCGCAGCGCCCAGTCCTCCATTGCCTGCAGCACCGGCGCCAAACTTCGTCCCAGATCGGTCAGCGCATAATCCACGCGCGGGGGAATCTCTCCGTGGTCGGTGCGGGTGAGGAGGCCGTCGGCTTCCATTTCTTTTAGCGTGCGGGCCAATGTGCGGTGGGTGATGCTGCCCAATTGGCGTTGCAGGGCGTTGAACCGCTGCGGCCCTTTCAGCAGCCAGAAGATGATCATCGGCCGCCATTTGCCGGTCAGAAACTCCAGCGTCGTTTCCGCCGGGCAACCGGTCGCTGCGTCCTGTTGACTTTGCTGCATTATGGTATCCTTTGGGACCGTACTTGCCGGAGTGCCCCTGTGCGATTATCTGGGGCGTAACCCAATTTCAAGCCCGCCAACACGGGCGATAAAGGAATTCCCCCATGAAGAAAATCATTGAGCGTATCACCAATCCCGCCGGTCATTGGGTCGGCGACGGCTTTCCGGTCCGGTCGCTGTTCAGCTATCACGGCGACACGCGTGCTATCAGCCCGTTTCTGCTGTTCGACTATGGCGGCCCGACGGTCTTTGCCCCCAATGACGGCGCGCCGCGCGGAGTGGGACAGCATCCGCATCGCGGCTTTGAAACCGTCACCATCGTTTATGACGGCGAAGTCAGCCACCGCGATTCCGCTGGCAATGGCGGGACCATTGGCGCGGGCGAAGTGCAGTGGATGACGGCGGGCGCGGGGATCATCCACGAAGAGTTCCACTCGCCGGGCTTTTCCAAAAGCGGCGGGCCGTTTCGTATGGTCCAGCTGTGGGTCAACCTGCCCGCACACGACAAGGGCGCCCCGGCGGCCTATCAGGCGCTGACCCGCGACACTATTCCCTCGGTCGTTTTGCCGGGCGGAGAGGCGCGGATCATTGCCGGGGAACTGCACGGCGTGAAGGGCCCAGCCCACACCTTCACCCCGATCAACCTGTGGGACGTGCGCCTGTCCGCCGGTGCCGAAATCACTCTGCCGATGCCCGAGGGGCATAACAGCTTGGTGGCGGTGCTGTCGGGCCATGCGACCATTAATGGCGCTGCGGTCGGAGCGGCGGAAATTGCGCGCCTGTCGGTTGAGGGAGAGGGCGCACACATCGCGGCCGATGGCGACACCATCCTGCTGGTCATGACCGGGGTGCCGATTGACGAGCCAGTGGTCGGCCACGGCCCGTTCGTGATGAACAGCGAGGCCGAAATCCGCCAAGCCTTCGCCGACTTCCAATCGGGCCGGTTCGGTGCGATGCAGGCGGCTTAACGAAAGCAAAGGAAAAGCCCATGATCGAACGCATCATCGATAAGCGCAGTCATGATCTGGGCGGCGGATTTACCGTGGGCCGGGTGTTGCCGTTTCATGCGCGGCGGATGGTCGGCCCCTATATTTTCTTCGACCATATGGGGCCGGTCACCCTGCCCGCCGGGATTGGGCGAGAGCTTGACGTCCGCCCGCATCCGCATATCGGCCTGTCCACCGTGACATACCTGTTCGACGGCGCGATGACCCACCGGGATAGTCTTGGTTTTCATCAGGAAATCCGTCCCGGTGAAGTCAACTGGATGGTCGCGGGCAGCGGGATTACCCATTCCGAACGCTTTGAAGCGGCGCGGGCGCATGGCGCGCATATGCACGGCATCCAGGCCTGGGTCGCGCTGCCGACCGAAGCAGAGGAGACCGACCCGGCCTTTTATCATCATCCCGGCGGCGACCTGCCCAGCTGGGAGGAGGGCGGCGTGCGCGGGCGGCTGATCGCTGGCGCGGCGGAGGGCTTGGCAT
>JBGSLY010000448.1:0-6346 GCA_041740435.1 Parasphingorhabdus sp. | reverse complement strand
CGCAAAACCGGTTTTATGGAAATTGGTCAACGGAAGGGTTACTATAAGGGGCAAGATGGAGGCCTTTACGACGCGGTAACCTATAAAAAAATTTGCCAATAGATGGCGAAAATGTACAAATTGCATGTTGCGGTCCTGCCTGCCCTGTGCCATCGTAAAACTGCAACAGAATAGCTTTTGGGAAGTGAGAGATAAAATGATACAAGACTCTGAAGAATATAGCGACACGCTGATCGCTCTGACGACGGAAATTGCCGCCGCTCATGTAAGCAATAACAGCGTTGCGGTGTCGGAACTGCCGCTGCTGATCAACAATATCCACAATGCGCTGGCGGGTCTAAATTCTCGCGTTCCGGTGGAGCCTGTACTTGAACCGGCCGTTCCGATCAAAAACTCCATCAAGCCAGATTACGTTGTTTGTCTGGAAGACGGCAAGAAGCTGAAGATGCTGAAGCGGCATCTGTGGACCCATTATAAAATGACTCCAGACGACTATCGCAGCAAATGGGGTTTGCCTGCCAGTTATCCGATGGTTGCGCCCAATTATGCCGAACAGCGCCGGACGCTGGCCAAGGCGATTGGTCTGGGCCAGAAAAAGCGGAAATAATTTCCGTTTCAACAAAATCCTAAATTGCAGAAGGGGAATTGCGGTAACATGCCGCAATTCCCCTTTGCATTGGGGTCAATTGCAACTAGGTTTGCGGCTGACAAATAGCTGTCAATTGGGCTTCGGCAATGGACGAATAGATGGTGCAAAAAATCGACCTTGAAAAATTATGTGCGGAAAAAGGCCTGCGGATCACGGATCAGCGCCGGGTCATTGCCCGCATAATTTCAGATGCCGATGATCATCCCGATGTCGAAACCCTGCATATGCGGGCCGCCGCCGTTGATGACCGCATTTCAATCGCAACGGTCTATCGCACCGTTCGGTTGTTCGAAGAAGCTGGAATTCTTGATCGGCATGATTTTGGCGATGGCCGTGCCCGCTACGAAGCCGCGCCCGAAGCGCATCACGATCATTTGATTGACGTCGAAACCGGCAATGTCATCGAATTTGTCGATCCCGAGCTAGAGGCGCTCCAGCGTCAAATCGCAGAGAAATTGGGCTATCGACTGGTGGACCACCGGATGGAACTTTATGGCGTATCCCTTAGCCGAAAAGGCTAAAAAGCCAGCCTTCACCTATCAGGCGATCAGCTTTGCGATCATCGCCTTGCGACTGATTGCGTTGTGTGCGTCCCTTATCGTCATGCTACCCTTACATCTGCTGTGGCGGTTGTTTCGCCTTCCTTCCCCTTGGCCGCGATTCTTCCTGTGGTCGGTGGCGCGCAATTGCGGCGCAACGGTCAAGGTTGAAGGGCATGTTACCAAACAGCCGGTATTTTATGTGGCAAACCATATCAGCTGGTTTGATATTCCCGTAATTGCCGGAGCAACCGGCTGCACGTTTATTGCCAATGATGGGATTGAAAGCTGGCCCTTGATCGGCTGGCTGTGCAAGCTCAACCATACCATTTTTGTTTCGCGCTCCAACAAACTGGGTGTGTCGGACCAGATCGCCCAAATCCGTGATGCGATAGATGGTGGCTATGCGATTACGATTTTCCCCGAGGGGACAACGTCCGATGCCATTAGTTTATTGCCGTTCAAACCGTCTTTGTTTCAAGTCCTTGCCCCGCCGCCACGCCCAATCCTGCTTCAACCCGTCTACGTAGACTATGGCCTTGACGGAGCGGACATTGCCTGGGTGGGGGAGGAACCGGTTGTAGCCAATGCCGGACGATTGCTGTCGCGCCGACGTCCGCTCCGGATAACAGTTCATCTGCTTGAACCGCTTGACCCCGCCGAACATGGCGACCGGAAAGCGATTTGCGCAGAAACAGAGCGGCGGATATCGGCTGCACATTCGGCTTTCCGCCGCGAAGTTCGCTAGCTATAGCATGGGGCAATGACCGAATCCCCTCCCCAGTCCTATCATATCAAGTCCTTCGGCTGTCAGATGAACGTTTATGACGGGGAGCGGATGGCAGAAATGCTGACCGCACAGGGGATGAGCGAAGCGGTGAGCGCCGCCGATGCCGATGTGGTCGTGCTCAATACCTGTCATATTCGGGAAAAGGCGGCGGAAAAGGTCTATTCCGATATTGGCCGTCTTCGCCGCGATGATGGCTCGACCCCGGTAATCGCCGTTGCCGGATGCGTGGCCCAAGCGGAAGGAGCAGAAATCGGCAGGCGCGCCCCTTCTGTAGATGTCATTGTCGGACCACAGGCATATCACCGCCTGCCCGAACTCCTTCAGCAAGCGGCCAAGGGTAAACGGGTTGTCGACACCGATATGCCCGCCATTTCCAAATTCGATGCCATGCCCTCGCGTCCGATCCAACGGCGCCCGTCGGCGTTTTTGACGATCCAAGAAGGTTGCGACAAATTCTGCACCTATTGCGTGGTCCCTTATACCCGCGGCGCAGAAATTTCGCGGCCCTATCAGGAGATTGTCGATGAGGCGCACGCGCTGGTCGATGGCGGGGTCAAGGAAATCACGTTATTGGGTCAAAACGTCAATGCTTGGCGTGGTAAAACTCCCCATGGGCTGGCCGTAGGGCTGGAAGGGTTGTTCCGCGCTCTAGGCGCCATAAACGGACTGGAGCGGATCCGCTATACCACCAGCCATCCCAATGACATGACCGATGCCATTATCGCGGCGCACGGCGAAATTCCCAAGCTGATGCCCTATCTGCATCTTCCGGTCCAATCGGGCAGTGAGCGGATTTTGCGCGCAATGAACCGCTCCCACAGCCGCGAAAGCTATCTTAAAACCATCGCTAAATTCCGCGCCGTGCGACCCGATATTGCGATATCGGGCGATTTCATTGTTGGCTTTCCCGGCGAAGACGAAGCGGATTTTGAGGAAACATTGTCGCTAGTCCGAGAAGTCAACTATGCCATGGCCTATTCTTTCAAATATTCGCCGCGGCCAGGCACTCCTGCAGCTACCATGAGCGAACAGATTACGCCGGAGGTGATGGATGAACGTCTTCAGCGTCTTCAAGCGCTCCTCAACGTCCAGCAGCATGAATTTAACGCGAGCAAGGTCGGACAGAGAACAGATATTCTGCTGGAGCGACAGGGTCGCAAGCCGGGCCAGTTGGTTGGCAAAACCCCATGGCTGCAATCGGTGCACATTGCGGCACCAAGCCTGAAAATCGGTGACATGGTGGAGGTGGATTTGATTCAAGCTGGCCCCAATAGCCTGACGGGTATTCTGCCCACCAAGGTCGCTGCCTGATGGCGCGCAAAACCGTTTCAACACCTGCTCATCCGCTCAGCATCGTCGATCTTGAATTTGATCAACCCGAATTGTTGGGCGAGCTTTTTGGCCAATTTGATCGCAATATCGTTGCGATCGAGAATCGGCTTGGCGTCTATATCGCCGCTAGGGGCAACAGGCTGAAGATCGAGGGCGAGGAAGAGGCAGTTGGCCTGGCCCGCGATGTTTTGACCGGTATATACAACCGTTTGGTATCGGGTCAGGAAATTGATCCCGCAACTGTTGAGGCGATTATCGGCATGGCCGCCGACCCACGCGTACGCCGGAGCGCAGACAAGGTCAAAACGAGCGACACGCCGGTAGATGTTTCCGCCCCGCCCCGGGTGATGATCCGCACCCGCAAGAAAACCATCGTTCCCCGTTCTGCACGGCAAGCCGTGTATATGGAAGCATTGGCCCGTGACGACATGATTTTTGCATTGGGACCAGCGGGAACCGGCAAAACCTATCTGGCGGTGGCACAGGCGGTCTCGCAGCTGATTACCGGCTCGGTCGACCGGCTGATCTTGTCCCGGCCAGCGGTCGAAGCTGGCGAGCATCTCGGCTTTCTGCCCGGTGACATGAAGGACAAGGTCGATCCCTATCTGCGACCCCTTTACGATGCGCTGTATGATACCCTTCCCGCCGAGCAGGTCGAGCGACGGATTGAAAGCGGCGAAATCGAAGTCGCACCGCTGGCCTTCATGCGCGGACGGACGCTTGCCGATGCCTTTGTCATTCTGGACGAAGCGCAGAACACGACCACCGCACAAATGAAGATGTTTCTGACCCGCTTCGGTATGAATAGCCGAATGGTCATTTGCGGCGACCCCAAACAGGTCGATCTTCCCTCCAACACGCAATCCGGTCTCGCAGATGCGGTGGAAAAGCTGGAAGGCGTAGAAAGCATCAGCGTCATTCGCTTTGGTGTTGCCGATGTCGTACGCCACCCGCTGGTCGGACGGATCGTCGAAGCCTATGAAGGCAAAGATGCTGAGGATTGAAACCGATGTGGCCGGTGATTGGCCGCAGCAATTTGACTGGAGTGCGCTAGCACAGCGTTGTGCCGAAACCGCGCTCGAGGCGACACCTTCGGCCTATATCTTACATGCAGATTTTGAAGCGGAAATCAGCGTCAAACTGTCCGATGACCACGAAGTGCAGCAATTGAACCACGATTATCGGGATAAGGACACGCCAACCAACGTGCTGTCCTTCCCTTCGATGGAACCTGATCTTTTGCCCCATCTGACCAACAGCGATGATGGAGAGGTTTTGCTGGGCGACATGATTCTGGCCTTTGAAACATGCGCTCGTGAGGCGGACGAAAAGGATATTTCTCTAACCGATCATGCGGCCCATTTGCTGGTCCACGGCACGCTGCACCTGCTCGGCTATGACCATATCGATGAGCATGAGGCGACAATAATGGAGGAGCTTGAAATCAAAGCTCTTGCAAAATTGGGTATTTCCGACCCATATGCGCATTGATTAACAGGGAAAATCAACCAACACCCATGCCCGACGTACCACGAACCGCCGAGAACGGCAGTCGCAGCGCCTCTTCCGGGGAAGAAGACAGTAGCGGACGATTATGGAAAACACTGAAATCACTGATCTTTAGGGATAGCGAAGAAAATTCGCTGCGTGCCCAGATCGAAGAAGTTATTTCCGAACACGAAAACGACAACCCCGAATCTGAAGTCGGCAGTCAGGACCTGTCCGCCATTGAACGCGAAATGCTGCGCAACCTGTTGCATTTTAGCGAGCATCGGGTGGACGACATCGCCGTCCCGCGCGCGGATATCGTCGCGGTTGAAGTCAGCACACCATTTGACGAAATTGTCGCCATATTTGCCGAACATGGCCATAGTCGGATGCCGGTATACCGCGACAATCTCGACCAGATAATCGGGATGATCCACATCAAGGACGTGTTCGTGATTTTGGCCAACAAGGACCCGTCCCCGGCCACCATCGAACCTTTGCTGCGCCAACCGCGCTTTGTGCCTGAATCGATGGGCGTGCTCGACTTGCTCGCAGAAATGCGG
Organism: Parasphingorhabdus sp.; assembly: GCA_041740435.1. GTDB lineage: Bacteria > Pseudomonadota > Alphaproteobacteria > Sphingomonadales > Sphingomonadaceae > Parasphingorhabdus. Next base: position 985 of record JBGSLY010000448.1, on the reverse strand, counting down.
GCGACGCGGACGCATTTGGCGATTATTTTTGACGAGTATAACGGCACCGAAGGTCTGGTGACGATTGAGGATATTGTCGAGGAAATCGTCGGCGAGATCGAGGACGAGCATGATGATGAGCCCGTAGACCTGCTCGTCCAACTTGGCGAAGGCCTGTGGGAAGCCGATGCTCGGGCGGAATTGGAAGATATTGGCGAAGCCATCGATCCAGTATTGGCCGAAGTCGAGGAAGACGTGGATACGATCGGCGGACTTGCGTTTCTGCTGGCGGGACACGTTCCCGTTACCGGCGAGATGCTGCAGCATCCTTCGGGCTGGATTTTGGAGATTACCGAAGCAGATGAGCGCAGAGTAACGCGTTTGCGGCTCCATCCGCCCGCGCCCGCAACTATCAGCGAAGACGCTTGAAGCACCAAGGCTCTGCGCTTAAAGCATCCATCAATGGAAATCTCCGATCTTCGGATTGCGCTGTTCAGCGGCAATTATAATTTTGTTCGCGACGGGGCCAATCAGGCGCTGAACCGGCTAGTGGAATATTTGCTGCGCCGGGGGGCAAAGGTGCGCGTTTATTCGCCAACCACCGATACCCCGGCATTTGAGCCCAAGGGCGATCTGATCTCCCTGCCCTCGGTGCCCATTCCCTTGCGGCAGGAATATCGGTTTCCGCTCGGGCTATACTCGGCAATAAAACGCGACATGCGCGAATTTGCGCCCAATATGATCCACGCCTCCAGCCCGGACGTCGCCGGCCACCGCGCGCTTAGCTGGGCACGGACGCGAGGAATCCCTGTGCTGGCATCGGTGCACACCCGCTTCGAAACCTATCCGCGCTATTACAACATGGCGTTCCTGGAGCCGGTGCTGGAGGCAATTCTTCGCCGGTTTTATCGGCGGTGTGACGCAATTGTCGCCCCGTCGGAATCGATGGCGCAATTGCTGCGCGAACAACGGATGAGCTATGACATCGGTATCTGGTCTCGCGGTG
>JBGSLY010000447.1:0-7292 GCA_041740435.1 Parasphingorhabdus sp. | reverse complement strand
CTAGCTGCGTGACGCAGCAAGGCTTTGTATCTCTCCCCTAAAGGAGAGAGATCTGCGGAGTATTGTCTCGCTCTAATCCTTGAACAGGGTCTCTGCGGTATGCTCAACCTTGGCCGCCGGAGCCACTTCTCCATCCGCTTCGGCTTGCGCCAGTGCGGTGGCGCGGTCGCGTTCGTCGCGTAGTTCCTGGATCAGCGCGTTGCGGTCATCGCCCAGCTTGGTGTCTTCGGCCACTTCGGTTTCAATCCCGGCCCGCTTGGCGGCCTTGGCCACCACCGAATCCAGTTCGCGCTGCGAACACAGGCCCAAAGTGACCGGGTCCTTTGGCGTGATATTGGCGATATTCCAGTGGCTCCGCTCCCGGATCGCGTGGATGGTGTTGCGCGTGGTGCCGATCAGCTTGCCGATCTGTCCGTCGGAAATTTCCGGATGGTTGCGGATCAGCCAAGCGATGCCGTCGGGCTTGTCCTGCCGCTTCGACACGGGGGTATAGCGCGGCCCCTTGGTCCGGCGAATCTGGTCGGGGCCCTTGCTCATCTTCATCCGGTAATCGGGGTTGGCCTGTGCCTTCTCAATCTCTTCCAGCGCCAGTTCATGCGCCTGTACCGGGTCGCGGCCGGTATATTTAGAGCTGGTCAGATCATCGGCCATCGCCTGCACTTCCAAAATGTGCAGGCCGCAGAATTCCGCGATTTGTTCAAAGCTCAGCGCGGTGTTGTCGACCAGCCAGCTGGCGGTCGCGTGCGGCATAAGCGGGGTTTCCTGTGCCATAAGGCCATTCTCCATAAAATAAGGGCCGCCCCTCGCGGGACGGCCTGTTCTGGTTGCGGGTTACGGGGTTTTTGCAAAAACGGCAAGTTTTTAGTGCGCCGCTATATTTGGAAGGCTTCGGAAAGCACCAATGGGCCATGCGATACAGTCGATTGCAGCGGTCGGACCGGGTTCAATCCGGCCAGAAATTGCCGGGCGCTGGTGTCCCAGCTATACTCTTGGGCGAGCGCGATACAGGCGGCAGGCCTACAATCCAGCGCGCGGGCGGTGGCAACGGACAGATCTTCCTCCATCGCGCCGGTGTCGTGGGTCAGGATATCCTTGGGACCTGTGACCGGATAGGCCGCGACCGGTGTGCCGCAGGCGAGCGCCTCGATAATCACCAGCCCGAAGGTGTCGGTCTTGCTGGGGAACACAAACACATCCGCCCCGGCATAGCAGCGGGCGAGCGCCTGCCCCTGTTTTCGCCCCAGAAAATGCGCGTGCGGAAACTGTTCTTTGAGCGCGTCCAAAGCCGGGCCATCGCCCACCACGACCTTGCTGCCCGGATGCTCGGACTCCAGAAAGGCGGCTATGTTCTTCTCCACCGCGACCCGTCCGACGTAAAGCTGGATCGGTCTTGGCAGGCTCTGATATTCATCCGGCGGGGCCAGCGCATCGGAAAATTGCTCCATATCGACCCCACGGCCCCAATGATGGACCTGCGGCAATCGCTGGCTTTTCAGCTGCTCCTGAACGCTGCGGGTGGAGGCCATGATCGCGCGCGATGGTCCGTGGAACCAGCGGATATAGGGCCAGATCAGGCGCGGTGACAGGCCGGTGCGCCGGGCCACATATTCGGGAAACTGAGTGTGATAGGCGGTAGTGAACGGCAGATTATGGCGGCGACACCAAATGCGTGCGGCAACACCCAGCGGCCCTTCGGTCGCGAGATGGATCGCATCGGGCGCAAACTCGCGAAGCCGCTCCCCTATCATCCGGGGCCGGACCATCGCCAGCCGGATCTCGGGATAAGTCGGACAGGCGATCGAACGATATTGATCGGGGGAGATGACCAGCACCTCATGCCCCCATTTGCGTGCCAGAGTGACGATGCTGTCCAGCGTGCGGACCACGCCGTTGACTTGCGGAAACCAGGCGTCGGTTATCAAGGCGATTTTCATGCGGCCCAATCCTGCTCCAAATCCTGAGTGACGGTATCTTTGGTCTCTAGTAGCGTCACCCGCTTGGGCCGCTTAGCCGCTTCATCGGCCCAATGGATGATTTCCATCGTCCCGTCGTCGCATTCGACCAGCGCGGTGCAGCCTTCGACCCAGTCACCATCGTTGAAATACTGGATCCCGCCAAATTCGCGGATATCGGCGGTGTGGATATGCCCGCACACCACCCCGTCCACCCCGCGCTCACCGGCGGCTTTAGCGACCAGTTCCTCGAACCGGCCAATGAACTCGACCGCATTCTTCACCTTATGCTTGGCAACTTTCGACAGCGACCAATAGGGCAGATGCAGCTTCGCCCGCAGCTTGTTGACCACCCAGTTCAGGCGCATCAACCATGTATAAGCGGCATCCCCGACAAAGGCGAGCCAGCGGTGCGCCAGCATCACCGCATCAAATTCATCGCCGTGTAGCACGAGCAAGCGGCGGCCATCGGCGGTCACATGTACGGCAGAGCGCATGATCTCCACCCCGCCAAAGCTGAAACCGACAAATTGGCGGAACATTTCGTCGTGGTTGCCGGGGATATAGATGATCCGGGTCCCGCGATTGGCGCGCTTCAAAATCCGCCAGACAATATCATTATGCGTCGACGGCCAATGGAACCGCTTTTTCAGCCGCCAGCCGTCGATAATATCGCCGACCAGATAGAGCGTGTCGCTGTCGATATGGTCGAGGAAGTCGATCAGCATCTCGGCATTGCAGCCGCGCGTGCCCAGATGGATGTCGGAAATCCAGACGGTGCGATACCGGGTCCGATCCCGCGGCTCGATCACCGGACGATGCTTGATCCTGGCCTCATAGCGCGCTTCGTCGAGTAGCGACGTAAATTGCGAAGCATTGGGCCCAATGGTCACCGATGTCGTTCCTTGTCCCGAACATTCCCTGTTGCAGAGGGCAATAGCAGGGGATTGTGACAGACTGATTCAGGATTGGAGTCAGTGATGTGACACAAATGGGAGAGATTTCCGGCGCAATTTCCCTTTGACTCTCGCCGATGTTCGCATCATGTTCTCGATATAGGGACTCAAAGGATGGGATAAAACATGGACGCGGATAGCAAGCCTTTTACCTTTTACACCAACCCCATGTCGCGCGGACAGATTGCCCGCTGGGCGCTGCACGAGGCGGGGGTGGACTATAGGCAGGTCATTCTGGATTATGGCACAACGATGAAGGCTGCCGATTATCTGGCGATCAATCCGATGGGAAAGGTGCCCGCGGTGGTCCATCATCTGGCATCGGGTGATCGAATTATCACCGAATGCGCAGCGATCTGTGCCTATCTGGCCGACACGTGCGCCGACGCTGCTTTGGCGCCCCTTCCGGGCGAACGCGCCGATTATTACCGGATGTTGTTTTTCGCCGCAGGTCCCATCGAATCCGCTGTAACCAACCGCTCCATGGGCTTTGAGACACCGGGCGACAAGGCAATGATGGCGGGCTATGGCAGTTATGAACAGGCGGTAGATGTGCTCGACCAGTTGCTGGCACGCGGTGCCTATGTCTGCGGAGAGCGGTTTACTATGGCCGATGTTTATGTGGGGTCACAGGTCCTATGGGGTGTCCAATTTGGCAGTCTGCCGGAACGAGCGAGTTTTCGCGCCTATGCCGACCGATTGCAGGGGCGCGCCGCGTATCAAGCCGCCAAGGCGATCGACAACGCCCTAATGCCGCCGATGCCTGCGGGCTAGCGCCAAACGAGAGCTATTTGCAGGCCGCTGGGATCAAATGATGAATCAGTTATCGCTTCATTGCCCGCCGCTGGCCACTGCCGTGCCATATTGCTGGTTCCAAGCGGCCAGATCGCGTTGATATTGCTCGAACGCCAGATAGAAATCGTTGAACGGCACTTCCAGCTTCAGGATCGCACCTGCAGCAAAATTGTTGAGATCAGCGGATTTGGTGACCACGGCGGTCTGCCCCACTTGCATCGCCTCGTCACAGAAAGGGCGGCGAATGGGCGAGAACGACCAATAGTTGTACAATTGCGTCTGGTGCCGGTCGAAAATCGTCTTGCCGCCGCTGCCATGCTCGCGCTGAAACTTGGACTGGATCGCGTTATAGGCGGATTTCAGGGTCGACGCATTGTTCTTGATGAACACATTATAGTCGTCGGCAATCCGGGTATAGGTAGGACCGCTACAGCTGAGCGCGGCAACATTGAGCGCAGAGCGCACGTGCCACAGGGTTTGCAGTGGGCCGATGTCGCGGTTGATCGTCTGGCGCAGCCCATCGGGACGCAATGGCGGTATGACTGTGGTCGGACTGGCGCTAAGCGGCGGAGTCGGCGCGCGCGGGGTATATTGCGGCTGAACCACCGGAGCAGGTGCTTCGGGTGCTGGTTTGGGCTGGCAGGCGGCGAGCGCGCTGACCACTGTGAGAGCCAATAGCGACCGCAACGAGCCACGATTTTGTTTGATACGCACCACGATAGACATCACTCTCTCCAACCAAAAACTTCGGGCAAATCTTTATGGCTGGCCCGCCCACTTGTCCATCCACGAAATCGCCGTGCATCACAAAAGACTGATCAGTGCAAAAGAAAAGCCCGGAAATCGCTTTCCGGGCTTATATAGTTTTATGTGGGGTCAGCTATTCGCGGTTGCCCATGAAGGCGAGCAGGAACTGGAACATATTGATAAAGTCGAGATAGAGGTTGAGCGCGCTCATCACAACCGTCTTGCCGACCATGTCGGTTCCGGCGACATAGGCGTACATCGACTTGATCCGCTGCGTATCATAGGCGGTCAGACCAGCGAAAATCAGCACACCAATCGCGCTGATCGCCAGCTGGAACATCGTCGATTGCAGGAAGATGTTGATCACCATCGCAATCAGCAGACCAAACACACCCATGATCAAAAACGTGCCCATGCCCGACAGGTCTTTCTTGGTGGTATACCCATAAAGGCTAAGCCCCAAAAAGGCCGCTGCGGTCGCAAAAAAGGTCGTGGCAATCGACTGCCCGGTGTAAACAAGGAAGATTGTCGAGAGCGACAGGCCCATCAACGTCGCAAAGCCCCAGAACATTGCCTGAATGGTAAAGGTCGAAAAGCGGTTCTGGCCAAAGCTCATCGCGAAGATGATTGCGAGAGGAGACAGGATGATCAGCCATTTCAGCGGGCCGCCGCCCAACATGATTTGCGACGCAAAGCCCGATTGGGCGAACAACAGCGCGACAATGCCGGACAGCATCACGCCGCTGGCCATATAATTATAGACCTTGAGCATGAAGGTGCGCAGGCCTGCATCAAAAGCAACATCTTGCTGGCCGGTGCGGGTCTGGGCCGCAGTGGCAGCGAAGGTCCGGGGGTCTGGCCAATTTGCCATGATCAAAAAACTCCTAAAAGCATCGGCGGCAACACTACCGCTAGCCGAATATCGGTGAAAATTGTGATGATTTCAAGAGAAACCGGATAAATTTTGTCCAGTTTCGGTATCAGGAGTTTTGTTGCGTCAGCGTTTGCGGACAAATATATTGAGCACTGTCGCCATCGCAGGCGGAGTCAGCCGCCAGAAAAGCTGCACCAACCGCATCGCCACACCCGATTTCTGGACATAGGGCGGCTCGGCGTTGCTGATATAGCTGTGGTTCGACCAGCGGCCATTTGGGAAATAGCGGGCAATTTTCCCGATGGTGTTCATCCGGTACCGGGTGGGGAACACATCGACCGCCTGCCGCCCCGGTTGCAGTCGTTCGAGCAATTTGACGTGCAGGCTGTTCGGGATAATATTGGTTGCGATGCCGGTCATACCCCAGCGATTGGGGGTCCGGGCACAAAACCAGCCACCGGGCTTCAGCAGCCGGTTGATCTCGCCGACAAACTGCAGCGGATCATCGACATGTTCCAGCACCCAGTCGGCATAGATCAGGTCGAAACTGGCATCGGCAAAGGGCAAAGGCTGACCAATGGTCATCACTGCCGTCTCGTCCATAAACGGATTGATCAGTACCGCCGGATCGACATCGACACCCACGATCCGCGCTACCTTGCCCTTTAATGTGCAAAGCGCCGTGCGATAAGGGACCGCATTGTCCATCAATTGCTCACCCCGGCCTGCGCCGAAATCGAGCACGTGCATGTCGGGGGATATCAGGGCGTTGATCCGCTGGTAAAAGGCGATGGTGCCATCGGCCCGGCTGAAGCCACCGGCATCGGTTTCGGGATATTGCCGCCGGACATTGTCGCTGGCGCGGCCCTGAGAGGAAGTGTCGCTCATCATTTGCCTTTGATATGGGGGTTAGCCTTTGGTGACGGCAACATTGTCAATCTTTGCGCTCGCTTGGCTGCGGGACAGGTTTTTGATACTGACCAGTTCCAGGAAATAGGCTGTGCATTCGCCATCTGCTATGGTGAAACTCGCGGAAAAACGATTGCCCGACGCCTCCGGACCTTCAATCCGTAGCCCTCGATTCCGCTCCGTAGCGCAGCGCAACTGCCATTGGAAACGCTCCTTTGCGTTACCCGATTGCTCCAGCAGGTCAAAACTCAACTGATAGGTTGCCGGTTCCAACACAACCAATTGTTTGGCGATGATCGTATCGCGCAACCCTTCGGCGGCGACGTAAAGAATGCCGTTGTCCCGGTCATCGCGCTCGATGCTGGATGTATATCCTCGGCCAAAAGCGATGGTCCAGTCGAAGGGAGTCAAGCGGCTTTCATCCAAATTGTAAAACTCGACCTGCTCGAAATCACCGTCAGCGACAATGATATTGTTCTTCCTTCTATTCCCATCCAGCAAACGGGTCTTGACGTCTTGTGCCCGGGATATTTCGCCCGATCTGACCAGTGCCGAAATCACTGGAGCCACTTCTTCCCGCGTGGGAGGGAAGGGGGAGGACCGGAGCGCGACCAGCATTTCCGCGACATCAACCGCCTGTCGTCCTTGAGCAAGTCGGCCATTGCGGAAAAAATCGAGTCGCCAATCGGGATTTTCGCTAAAGCGGGCCACCAGCCCGCTTTTCATGACCGGATCAGCGGCCATCAGCGAAACCAGTTGAAACATTTCCGCACCAACCCCGATGCGGAGCGCCAGCGCATCGACATAGGCCGCTCCGCCCGGCAAATCGCCAGCCTTAAAACGCTCTTGCATCAGCCAGCTCATGGTCCGCGCATCGCGCCAGCCCAATTTACCGGCGACCTCCATCATCGCTTTGCCTTGTTCTTGCAAAGCTGCATTGTCGCCAGCAGCGGCGATCATGCTCATTCCTATCGCCCGGGCGGCGGGTTGATAGACCGGCGACATATGCAGCGCGCGCTTGGCCAGCTGTGTCGCTGCATCCGGGTCACCGCCCTCGGC